>JALYOR010000245.1 GCA_030856765.1 Verrucomicrobiota bacterium
GGTCACCAGGTCTTGAGCACGCTGCACACCAACGACGCCGCCGGCGCGATCGCGCGTCTCGACGACATGGGCATCGAACCGTTCCTGATTTCGAGCTCGGTTATCATGTGCTGCGCGCAACGTCTGGTGCGGCGGGTCTGCGTGAATTGCCGCGAAGAATTCTTGCCGGAACCCGAAATGTTTGAGCGCCTGAACATGGAACCGGCAGAAGGCGCAACCTTCTATCACGGCGTCGGCTGCGATCGTTGCAAGAACCGCGGGTATTCCGGGCGGGCGGCGATCATCGAAGCCCTTCCGGTGAGTGAATCGATCCGGCGTTTAATCATCAAGCGGGCGTCCGCCACGGTGATCAAGAATCAGGCGATCACCGAAGGGATGAAAACCCTGCGCATGGTCGGCATCGACAAGGCGATGGAAGGCATCACCACCCTCGAAGAGGTCTGGCGGGTGACGGCTGAGGATCACTAATGAACCTGAATTTGCCGTTTCTGCGCTATTTCAAGAGAGACAAGACCGGCGACAGCAATGTAGCCCTGATCGAGCCGCCACCGCCGCCGCTGGAAAAGCCGGCCTCGGAGCGCTTTGGCAAAACGGTCATGCCCAACAGTTCGCGGGTGGTCGGGGTCGGACCCGCTCCCGAGTCAGATTTTCCCATTGTGCCGCCGATCGGGAATCCGCTCCCGGCTGACCGGCCGGAGCCACGCAGGATTTCGTTAGGCGGAGGCGGGAAGGTGGTGGCTCTTACGCCCTCCTACCCGGCCCCGTTCGAGACTTCGAAAAGCGCAGGGGAACGCACCATCGCGCTGGCGCTGGCCGACATTGCTCCGCATTTTCCGGCCGGAGTCCTCTCCGAGAATCCGATCGCTCCGGAACACCGGGTCCTCTTGAAGGCCTCGGAATTGGAACGCGGAATGGCGAACGCCCGACCGACCGTGCTGCTCCGCTCCCTCTACCAGCAGGCGCCCGAGTTTTTTGCCGCCGAAGTGACGGAGGCAGACGAGCGCGAAGTGGCGCTGCCTTTCGCCAAGGTGCTGGAACAATTTACCTCCTTCCAACTGCGGCCCGATCAGATCGCGCAACGCGACGTGCCCCAGATGGAAACGCCTTTTTTGAAGATGACGCTGGAGGACAGCGAGCGGCTGGGGACACCGATGGCGCCGGTCGCGGCTCCCGCTTCGGTCTCCCGCCCGGTGAAGAAAGAGGACCCCGTCGCCGTGGTTCCGCCGCCCGTTCCGGTGGAAGAGAAAGCCGTCGTTGAGCCGCAAGCGATGATCGCGAAGCAAGCGGCGATCGAACCGCCGAAGACAGTTGTTGCGCTTCGCCTGCCTTTGCCGACCGAAGCCGCCGCCGCTCCGCCGGCGCCGGCGTCGCTCAAAATTTCACCGAACGGAGCGGGCGTGCCCGCCGCTGAGAGAGTTCCAGCCTCAAGTGGGCCGCCCGTTCCCACCCCTCTGCCTTCGCGCTTTGCGCCACCGCCGCCGGTCCGCATCCCATTCAAGGCGAGCCCGCCCTCCAACGATTTGCAGGAGCCGACCGCGACTCCGAAATTAAAATCGGCCAGCGCCACGGAGGGACCGCGTGTCCGCCTGCCTTTGCGCAATATTTTGCGGGAGATTTCGCCCTTTCAATTATCCGCGCCCCACGACGCGGTGCCGGAAACGGCCCAGCTCGAGGTGCCGTTTGCGCTCATCGCGCCGCAGTTGGCCTTGGGCCGGGTCTCGATTTCGCCGGCCCAATTCGAAGCGGCCCTGCCCGAGGAATATCGCGCTCTCCTGAAACTGGAGGATGCCGAAACGCCGGTCGCGCTTCCGCTCCAGGATGTGCTGCAGAATTTGCCTAACGAGAGCCTGCAGCGCCGGGGCGACCAGGAAGAACCCGAAGTAGGGGAAATGTTCGAGACTCCATTCAGCCTGAAAGCGGCGGAAGACGCCGCCCGGTTCAAGGGCACGACCAGCCCGGCGACGAAGGCCGCCGCTTCTGAACTAATCGTGGCTGACTCCGGCCTGGAGCGCTCTCCGGCGGTCGCCACCGAAGCGAAGTCGCTCCCGACGCCTGCGCCGGTGGCCGCGCCGCCGATTCCTGCGCTGCCCAACCTTAGCGCGCCGCCGGTCCCGGCGGCGAACGAACCCGCCGCACGCAACGCCTTGCAGATCGCTCTCGACACCGACGACGCGCTCGATGCCAGAGCGGTCGTGGCGCACGCCAGCCGCCTTCCGGGAGTCGGTGCCTGCGCGATTGTTTTCTCCGACGGGCTCAGCCTGGCGGGCAACCTTCCGGTCGAGTACGAAGCCGAAGCTCTCTGCGCGCTCGCGCCCTCGATTCTGAAGCGCGTCAACGAGCAGATGGGTGGAACGAAACTCGGCGAACTGACCGCGATCACCCTTTTCTGCGCGAAAACGCCGGTCAGCTTTTTTGCCCACGACAACATCTGCCTGGCGGCGCTCCACTCGGGCGGCGAAATCACGGCCGAGATTCGAGCCCGCCTCCACCGCGCGGTGCGGGAGCTGGCGCAGATGTATGCCCAGCCTGCCTAACGACTAACGAAAAGCCATGTCCATCATTAACTACGCCAGCCGCGAGATCCAGTTCAAGATCGTCTACTACGGGCCCGCGCTTTGTGGCAAGACGACCAACCTCGCCTACATCCATGAGAAGATCAGTCCGGCCAACCGGGGCGACCTCGTTTCCCTCGCGACCGCGTCCGATCGCACCTTGTTCTTCGATTTCCTGCCGCTCAATGCGGTCGTGATCAAAGGCTTCGTGACCAAGTTCCAACTCTACACCGTGCCCGGCCAGGTGATCTACAACGCCACCCGCCAGCTCGTCCTGCGCAGTGTCGACGGGGTGGTTTTCGTGGCCGATTCCCAGTGGGAAAAGATGGAGGAAAACGTCGAGAGTTTCAAAAATCTCGAGGAAAACCTGGCCCAGCAGAATATCTCGATCGACGAGATTCCCTACGTCCTGCAGTACAACAAGCGCGACCTGGATAACGTCGCGCCGATCAGTTACCTCGAGTTCCTGATGAACAACCGCAAGAAGCGGGCGCAAAGCTTCGAAGTGATCTCGAGCACGGGCCAGAACGTTTTCGCCTCGCTCAACGCCGTCTCGCAAATGCTGCTGCACAAATTCAACAAACAAGGGGAGACACCAGGCACACCTGCGCCGGTCGCGGTGCCGGCCGAGACCACAGCCGCACCCAAACTCGCGACGCCTGCCTCGTTATGAACTGCATCCCTGCGCTCACGATCGAGAACGTCGCTTCCCTCGACGGCATCCTGGCCGACTTCCTGAAAAAGTCGGATGCGGAGTTGACCGTGGTGATCGACCGCGGCGGCAACGTGATCTCGCAATTTGGGGACGTGGCGGTGATGGACGTGACGATCATTGCCGCGCTGGCGGCCGGATCGTTCGCCGCGACCAAGGAGCTGGCTCGCCGGATCGGCGAGGTCGAGTTCAATGCGCTCTATCATCAAGGCAACGGCAGCCACATTTTCATGAACTCGGTCGATGACGACACGATCATGATCACGGTCTTCGGACCGCGCACGACCGTGGGGTTGGTGCGCTTCTATTCCGCCGGCACCGCGCTGGCGGTTTCGGAGTTGCTCAAGTCGCTCGACAGCAGCGCCGGCCACGGCTTCAGCTTCGATGCGGCTGACGTGACCTCGACGCCGATCTTCTCGGATCGTTAGGCGGCAACCGTGTAGCGGCGGGCGTGTCGCCCGCAATGGGATCGCGCAGTGGGTCGCCCACATCCACGCTGGCTCCCGGCGGCCGACACGGCCGCCACTACACCGTGCCGGTTGCGCAATTGGGGCGATGCGGGAAGTTCATCCGCACGATTTATGGCGGTTCAATTCAGGGATTACTACGAGACGCTCGGCGTCTCCAAGACGGCCAGCGCCGATGAAATCAAGGGCGCTTTTCGCAAGCTGGCGCGCAAGCACCATCCCGACATGGCCAAGGCAAAGGAGAAGGCGGCCGCCGAGGAGAAATTCAAGCAGCTCAACGAAGCCTACGAAGTCCTGAGCGATCCGGAGAAGCGATCGAAATACGACCAGCTCGGCGCGGACTGGAATCAACCGGGTGGATTTCAACCGCCGCCGGATTGGGGACGTGGCGGAATGGGCGGGGGCTTTCCGCGCCAGGGCGGGGGCAACGGCGGTGGAGTCGAGTTCGAGTTTGGCGGCACTGGTTTCAGCGATTTCTTCGAAGCGGTCTTTGGTGGGGGCCGCGGGCAATCGGCTTTCGGCGGCGGAGGCGGATTTGGCCAGCGTCCCGCCGCGGTCGAGCGCGGGCAGGACGTGGAAGCCGATATCATGGTCACGCTGGAGGAAGCGCTCCATGGTTCCGCCCGCCAAATCTCCCTGCGCCGGAGCGACTCGGAAAAGCTGGAAACTTATCAGGTCAAAATCCCGCGCGGAGTGCACGAGGGCCAGCGCATCCGACTGGCCGGTCAAGGTGAAGCCGGCCCGGGCGGCGGGAAGAAGGGAGATCTTTTCTTGCGCGTCCGCCTGGCGCGGCATCCGGATTTTTCGGTGGAAGGAAACGACCTGGTGCACGAAGCGATCCTGGCGCCGTGGCAGGCGGCGCTCGGGGCGGAGTTGCAGGTTCCGACGCTGGAAGGCCATCGGCGTTTGAAAATTACCGGCGGCACCCAGCCGGGTCAGCGTTTTCGGCTGCGGGAGCGCGGATTGCCCACCGCCACCGGCGGGCGCGGCGCGCTATACGTCGTGACTCAGATCGCCATTCCGAAAGAGCTGAGCGAAGCCGAGCGTGCGCTCTGGGAACAGCTGGCCGCCCTGTAGCCGGGGACGCCGTCCCCGGTCGCTCGATCGGATCGCTGGCCGCGGCAATAAATGTCCTGCCGGGGACAGCGTCCCCGGCTACAAGCTCGACAGCTCCGGGGCGCGTTGGTTAAAAGCAACAAATGAAGATTGCGCTCGGTTCCGATCACGCCGGTTTCCGCTACAAGGAAAAGATCAAGCAGCTCCTCACGTCGTTAGGCCACGAAGTGAAGGATTGCGGCACCTCGAGCGAAGCGCCGGTTGATTATCCGAAGTTCATCGTCCCGGCGGCGGAGGCGGTGGCGCGCGGCGAATGCGAGCGCGCGA
>JALYOR010000035.1 GCA_030856765.1 Verrucomicrobiota bacterium
CCCGCCGCCTGACCGGGGTATTGCACGAGCGACGCCGTCTCCTCCCCGCGCACCCAATGCGGCACCATCACCTTCTCCAGTTTCACCTCCAGCCCCAGGGCTTTGAGTTCAGCGGCCACGTACTCGACCGCTTTCTCGGCCTGCGGCGAGCCGCTCAAACGAGGCCCGATGTTATTGGCGAGATGAGCTACCTGCCGGTAGGCGTAGGCGCTGGTGAGGGCGGCTTGCTGCAGCTTTTTCAAGTCGGCCAGGGTCTGCGGTGAATAAAGCACCGGCGTGGGAGATGGGGACGGGCTCGGCGAGTCTGCATCCATCTTTTCCGGCGTGGCGACGTTCGGCGGCGCGGCGGCTATGAGCGTCAGGAAAGCCAGGGGGAGAAGGCGACGAATCAAGAACTGCGGCATGTCGGACTCTGTCAGGAAAACGCAGAACCTCAATCGAGCCGATTCGAGGTTGGCGCATCGCCCGGGTTCACGCTTAACTGTTCTCAGTCAGCCGCACCATGCCTAACGACCCGCTAGTTTCACTCGAACTCCCCGACTTCCCCAAACTGCGCAGCGGCAAGGTGCGCGAAGTGTTCGATCTCGGCGAAACTCTCCTCTTCGTCGCGACCGATCGGCTCTCGGCTTTCGACGTCATCCTGCCCGATCCGATTCCCGATAAAGGAGCTGTCCTGACCCAGATCTCGGCTTTTTGGTTCCAGAAGTTCTCTGCGGTTCGGAATCATTTTCTAACCGCGGACTTCGCCCAATTCCCGGCCAAACTGCGGCCCTCCCAGGAACAATTGGACGGCCGTTCCATGATCGTGCGCAAGGCCACGCCGCTCCCGGTCGAGTGTGTCGTGCGCGGTTATCTGGCCGGGTCGGGGTGGAAAGATTACCAGGCGAGCGGAGAAGTCTGCGGACATCAACTTCCAACCGGCCTGCAATTGGCCTCGGAATTGCCTGAACCCATCTTCACCCCGTCAACCAAGAACGAAGCGGGCCACGATTTGAACATCGATTGGGCGGAGTGCTGCGCGATGATCGGCGTGGAAAACGCGCAACGCGTGCGCGAAATGAGCCTGCGCATCTATCGGGAAGGCAAGGCGCACGCGGCGGCCTGCGGCCTCATCGTGGCCGACACCAAATTCGAGTTTGGCCTAACGAACAACGAATTGATCCTGATCGACGAGTGCCTCACCCCCGACTCCTCGCGTTTCTGGCCGGCGGACAGCTATGCGCCCGGCCAGAGCCCTCCGAGCTTCGACAAACAGTTCGTGCGCGACTATCTCGAAACCCTCGACTGGGACAAAACCTACCCTGGGCCGTCGCTGCCTAACGATGTCATCGGACGGACGGCGGCGAAATATCGGGAAGCGTTTCAGCTTCTGACTGGCCAGGAAATCGCCAGCGCCACCTAGATCGCAACTATCTTCCGCAACTTCTGGATTTCAGCGGAAATGCGATCCCGCTCGGCGTCGGAATATTTTCTCCCCCCAAGATCGCTTCCTGCGCGATCCAAGTATTCGCGCAGGAATTGTTCATTGCTGGTGCGGAAACGTTCGCGAAAGGCACGCGCCTGCCCGGAATCGAAAAAGAGCGCCGGCTGATCGTGCGGCCGGATGATTTCGTTGAGGCGCTGGTAAAGGCGGCGCTGCTGCTGGAATTCATATGCGTTGAGCGCACGGAAGGCTTGCAAGGCGAGATGACCGACCGAGGCGTTAGCGGAAGCAGCATTCGTCTCCGGCTGGGTTGCGAAGTTGGCGGGGAGAGGCAGGCAGCTCAAAAAATCGCCGATGCTGTCGCGGGCGGCATCGAACACTCTCACGATGATATTTTCTTTCCCGAACTCTGCCGACCAAGGCGCAAGCAAAGCGGCGAAATCGAGTTCTTCGAGCTCGGAGTCCAGGTATTCAGAGAACGTCTTTTGGCAGAGCGCCAGCTTGATCATCTGATTGTATTGCGACTCGACCAACTCATCCTGCGAACGGGCGAAGAAGATGATTTTTATCCGAGCCGTGTCCACCGCGTCGCGGCAAAAACTGGCCAGCGCAGGAATGTCGGCGAGGGTCAGATTCTCGGAACTGAGAAGGGCGTGGGGCGCCGTAGAAGCGACGAGTTCTGCTCGCACCTCATCGCGCGCGCGTTCCAAGTGTGGCGGCATCTCCATATAGGGAGGGGGGTGGCGGATGAAGGATTTGGCGAAATTCTGGTGCCCCATCCGGGCGGCTTCATCGGCCTCCAGGTAGTGTAATCCTGCGGCCAACAACTTTGCCCGATGCACGCTGAGGAATCTTTGGATAGCAGTTGTTCCGGTCTTGCCTCGCCCGATGTGGAGGTAAAGTTGCTTGATCGGCACGCCTGAAGAAAAGGCCCCGCGTCTGGGTTGGCAAACGGTGGAAAACGGGCAAGCTCGGGAGAGATGTCCGATTCTTCAGATTCTCGCGCTTCCTTCTGGCAGGCCGATCTCGCGACAGCGACTCTTTTGCCAGTCGCAAAGCCGAGGCTGCCGACCGCGGCGAGGATCTTGCCTTACCTGGAGCAGGTCGATCGGGCACAATGGTATTCCAATGGAGGCGGGCTGGTTTTGGAGTTCGAAGGGCGCCTGGCCCGTCACTGCGGAAAGGCGGAGGCGCAGGTCGCGACCGTCGCGAATGGCACCCTTGGATTGACGCTGGCACTGCTCGCCTTCGATCTCCCCGAAGGATCACTCTGCATGGTCCCGAGCTGGACCTTTGCCGCCACCGCCCACGCGATTCTGCTGGCCGGCCTGACCCCGTGGATGGTGGATGTGAGTTCCAAGACCTGGATCTTGGAAGCGGAAGCCGCGCGCGAACTGCTCAAGCGGGCGCCGGGCCAGGTGGGCGCAGTTATCCCAGTGAGCGCGTTTGGCGCGCCGCTCGATCTCGGACCGTGGCAGCGATTCCGCGCGGAGACGGGTATCGCCGTGGTCGCGGACGCGGCGGCCGCCTTCGATACGATTCGCGCCAATGAGATCCCGGCGGTCGTTAGTCTGCACGCCACGAAAGTTTGCGGGATCGGTGAGGGCGGCTTTGTCGTCTCGACCGATCAGGCCTTCATCGAGGAAATCCGGAAAAGGGCGAATTTTGGGTTTTGGAATTCGCGCGAATCCACCGCCCCTTCCTTCAATGGCAAGCTGAGTGAATACGGCGCGGCGGTGGGCCTCGCCAGCCTGGATGAATGGAGCGAAACACGAGCTGATTTCCTGCGAGTGGCGCGCGCCTATCGGCAAAATCTTGCCGGACATGATGACATCCAACTGCAACCCGCTTTCGGCGAAAGCTGGGTTTCCTCCACCACGGTGATCGAATCGCGGTCGAAAGATGCTGAGACCTTAACGAATCTCCTGACTGAGAATGGAATCGGCTCGCGGCGCTGGTGGGGCGGCGGGCTGCATCGGCACCGCCGTTTCCAGGCTTATCCTCGCGATCATGTGGCTGTGACCGAAGCCCTGGCC
>JALYOR010000284.1 GCA_030856765.1 Verrucomicrobiota bacterium
CACCGGGCAGAATCGGAATCTTCCAGCTCGCCCCGGCCGGCGCCCAAAAAATCACCAGGCTCTGGAAATAGCGCGCCTGGACCGCGTGGATCCCGAGATGCACTTGGGCCAGGGTGCCGAGAAACACGAGCAACATCCCTAAACCGAGGCAAACGACCGTCAGCCGCAGCGAGGAGAGCACGCGCAGCGGCGAGTGGAGCGGAAATGGGCGTACGACGGTTTCCGGCATGGCTCGTTAGGGGATTTTCAGGCCGCGCAGGAAATCGGTGAAGGCGCTTTTCTGTGAGGCGACCGCCGCGTCTTCGCCCGACATCTTGATAAACCAGGAGCGCTCGTTCTCATCCAGGATCGCGGCGAGGATGCGCTGCATCTCCCCTTCCTCGCCGATGGGTTGGTTGCTGACCAGGTCGACGAGCAGAAAATCGTGTCCGTTCGCCTGCACATGCTCGGCCGACTGGGCCAGCGTCTTCTCATCGATCGGCCCGAGCCGGACCTGGCCGCGCCAGCGATTCACATTCTCCAGGTCGCCCCCCGCCACACCGGGCAGCGCGACGACCGACACATCAGTTTCCTTCCCGTTAGGCGCAGTCGCCTTGAAGCTCGCCAGCCGCATGGGAGTGAGGGGTTTTTCCTGCCAGCCGGACGGAAGGGTGTACTGCAGCGGCCCCCCCTGCGCGGTCTCGATCGGCGGCGGGGTGGGGGCGTCGGTATCGTTTCCGCCGACGTTCGCGCTCATCGGCACGCGCCCTGCGGCCATCGGCGCCGCGGAGTTTCCATCGAGATGCACGCTTTCCAAAAACTGCGTGAACGTCTCCCGCTGCGACTCGACCAGCGCATCAGGCCCCGTCATTTTGAAAAACCAGGTCTCGCCGCCCGCCGGGAAAATCCCGCCCAGGATGCGCGCCTTGCCGCCGACTTTGTCGATCGGTTGTTCGCTCACCAGATCGACGAAAAACATGTCGCGACCGGCCACCGGGATCGGCTTCCCCGCCTGCACCACATCGTTGATCGGCGGGAGCTTCAACTGATCGCGCCAGCGGTTCACATTCGCCATCAAACCGCCGGCTGCTTCCGGGAACGAGATGACCGACACATCAGCCGTCGCTCCCTCCGCGCCGCGGACGAGAAAACTTCCTTTGCGAAAACCGGAGGCGGCTTGTTCTTCCCAGCCGGCCGGGGCCGACCAATGCACCGCTGCCGGTCCGGCTCCATCCGCACCGGCGGGCGGCATCATCGCCGGCGTGGCCGTTTCCTTGGGGATGCGGTAGACGGTGATTTTGTCATCGCTCCGGTTGCAGCCGGCGCCGGCCAGCAGGACGCCAAGAAGGCCGGCCAGCTTAACGAGCGGAAAATGGAAGGAGAATGGCGGCTTCACGGACAGGCGAAGTACCCGCCGGGCGCGAGAGATGTCAAGGGAGACAACTTCTGCCTCCCGGCCTTCGGCACAGGGCAATGGTAACGCGTCCGTAACCTTTTCCTCCTTGGCAACACAATCCGCGTAGAAAAGGATACGAGCATGAAATCGCTTCCCACTTCCGCCTTTTTTGCCCTGGTCCTGTCGCTGGCTTCGGCGCTTTGCCCATCGAGTATCCAGGCCCAAAGCGCGCAATTAATTCGGACGCATAGTTCGCCCGCGGAGCGCGATTTCGGCAACGACATTGCCAAAATCGGCGACCTCGACGGGGATGGCCGTCCCGATTACGCCATCGGCGCACCGGATCTAGGCACGTTCGGACTTGATGGAGCGGTCTACACCTACAGCGGCACCACCGGCGTCCTGCTCCGCACCTTCCGGCCCCCAGTGGCTAACCGGGAGGCTCTCTTCGGAGCCTCCGTCGCCGGCGTCGGCGATCTTTCGGGGGACGGTGTCCCCGATCTCCTGATCGGCGAGCCTGACCTGGACGGTGCCACTGGCGAAAAGGGGATGGCTTATCTTTATGATGGAGCGACTGCGGCGGTGCTCCGGACCTTTAACCCGCCCTCCACGGCAACGAGCGGTGATTTCGGCGCCGAGGTGGCCGATGCCGGCGACGTCAGCGGAGACGGAGTAAGCGACTTCCTGATCGGGGCGACCGACGCCAAGGGTTTCGTTGGCCAGGCGTTCCTCTATAACGGCGCCACGGGCGCGCTCTTGAAAACGTTTGATTCCCCGACCCCGCGAAACGGCGGCAACTTTGGCCGCGCTCTGGCCGGGGTCGAGGATGCGAATGGCGACGGCGTGCGGGACGTGCTGGTCGGGGCGCCTAACGAGGGCAACACCTCGTTCGCCGGTTTTGGCAACGTTCATCTCTTTAGCGGGGCGAGCGGCGCGCTTATTCGGACGATCAAGTCCCCCATGCCTTCGGATACCGGCCGCTTCGGCCAGTCGATCGATGCGACCGCCGACTTCACGGGTGACGGCCGTCGCGATGCGCTGATTGGCGAGCCAAACGGCGGGCCGAATCAGCCCGGCAAGGTCTACCTTTACGATATCGCGGCCAATACCTTTCCGGTGACGTTCAATCCTCCGCCGGACACGTCGGGCGAGGTGGTCGGCACTTTTGGGGAATCGGTCGCCGCCATGGCAGATCTCACTGGAGATGGAGTGCCGGAGGTTGTGATAGGGGACCCGGGTTTCACTGACACCAACTTTGCCCCGCCCTTGACATCTGGCCGGGTGCACGTCTCGAACGGCGCGACCGGGGTGGAGCTTTTCCACTTCCGTTCGCCCCAAGAGCAGGGCTTCGGAGAATTTGGCGCGGCCGTGGCAGACATCGGTGACATCGACGCCGACGGTGATACGGATTTTGCGGTCGGGGCGCCGGGGGAAGTCAACGGCCGGGTCTATGTCTACGCCGCGATTCCGGGCGGCGTGGTGATGCCGGCGGTCACGGTGGCCATCCAGCCTTTGGCGCCGCCGGTGGTGATCCCTCCGGCGGGCGGTTCGTTTCAGTTCACAGCCACCTTTAATAATTCCACATCGAGCTCTCAAACCTTCGATTTTTGGACCGTAATCTCCGGGCCGCTGAACCGCGATCCCGCCCTCCGCCCGCGCGCGATTACTCTTTCTCCGGGCGGTTCACTGACGCGCACCTACAGGCAGCGCATCCCCCGCAGTTACCCCTCCGGGTCGTATAACTACACAGGAAACGTCGGCACCTTTGGTGGGACCGTGACGGATAGCGACAGCTTCACCTTCGAAAAACAGGCGGCGACGACTCGTTAGTCCAGCCGTCCCCATCTCCAAGCGCGGTGCGGATCGCCCACTGCGCGCGAGCGGCCGGCATGGCGTTTCGCATTTTGATCGGCAAGATCGACAAAAAATGTCGCGACCGCCGACTGGGATCGGCTTTCCCGCCTGCACCATGAGAGCGGCGACGGTTAGCGTCTTTATCTGATGAGCTCTAGGCGTCGAGCACCAGATCGCTCTTGGGTGCGCCGATGCAGGTGAGCCGGGTTCCCGGATTGGTCTGGAAGTCGGATTTTTCGATGTAACCAACGTGGCCGGCGAGCACAGCCACCTGGCATGTCCCGCAACTGCCCGCCCGGCAGCCGCTCGGAATGTTGACGCCGTTGGCTTCAGCCAGGTCGAGGATGCTGGTTTGGTCACCACACTAATTGACGGTTTTGCCGCTTTTCTTGAATTGGACGGCGTAACCGGTGGCCGCGGCGGCTCCGGGAGTAACGACCGCCGCGATTTTCTTTACGCTGGAAGGGCCGAACGTCTCGTAGTGGATGTGCTTTTCCGGCACGTCCCATTCTTTCAGGCCCTCGGTCACGCTCTGCATCATCGGGCCCGGACCACAGAGGTAGTAATCGTAGTTGTTGGAGGGCAGAACCTTCTTGAAGAGGTCGACCGAGACGCGCGCTTCGTGATGGTAATCGCGCCCGAGCTGGCGCGACGTTGCCTCGCTGGGAACCGGTGGAGTCCGAACCCAAGGCGAAGTCCTTCACCACCTTTAGCCACGCCACCCATCTCAGCGTGGTCAGCGACGCGGGCTGCCAGGCATGTCACGCGCTCGATTCAAAGGCGGAATACGCCAGATATTTCTCCGGAAAGTCCGGGATGGAAGCGAGTCGTAATCCGGCTCTTTTTGCGAGCAATTTCGCGCCCCTTTCCAAGACTCTTTGCGTCCAATGTCATCAGCCCAAAGTGGCCGGAGACGCTTGTTTGATGTGCCACCGTTATCACGCCGGTTTCGGCGCGGGAACACTCCTCACGACGCAATCGTTCCAATCAGCGAAAAAATAGCGTGCCAAAGGTGAGCGCGGGTTGTCATAATGTCACCGCGACGAGCTGTAAGCGCGGGGTGAGGCGCTCGATCCGCGCGAATAAGCCGGCCTGATGGGAAGGAAAGTAGCGCTTCCCAAACGCGCCGGGAAAGTGATATAACCACCATAGCTTCCATACAAAATGAACTTCTGCCTGATCATTTCTCGCCTCGGCACCGTCCTCGGGTTGCTCACTGTTTTGAGCTTCGGCGCCTGTCAGGCCCGCAAGGTTATCCTTGTCCCCGGGGAAAATGACCTTGTCACTCTCAACGGCTGCGTCATCTCCGCCTGCAACTACCTCGCGGTGGTGGAAACGCAGCACAGCCTGGAACCGAACTTCTGGGCCAAAATTCTCCTCGTCCGCTACAAGGATCATGCTGCCGGTCATGCCTATTGCGTCTGGGAAACGGCAGGGACCATCTACGGCTACGATCGTAATGGCGGGTCGTTCCCGATCCCCGGCTACACCCGCGAGCCGAAGGCGATTGCCTCCGCGCTTGCGGCCGGTCTGTCGAAAGTGCTGAACGAAGAACTGACCGTGGCGCAGGCGGAGTTTGTGGAGCCGCAGAAGGCGGACCTCTACAAGTTCTAGCAAAGCGGATCGCGCGACTTTGCCTGTAGCTTCCGCTGTCTCAGCGGATAGAACGGCAGCACCAAGCTAATCGGGATGCGCTGAGACAGCGCACGTTATAGTCGGTCTGACGCGGACGGCGATCAGCGGACATTTATGACAAAAAAATTGCGCGGCCATTGCTGGCCGCGCCGCGAGAACTTTTAGGAACGTAACGTGACTTTTAGAATGGCAGTAGTGACTTCCCCGCTCGCAGATGGTCTTTAAGCAGCGGGTGTGCCACAAAACCCGATTTCGCTTTTGCGGAAGTCACTTTTCAAACGTCCGCCGCGGCGCATCCACCTAACGAGTGTGAGCGCGAAGCGCTCGACCGGTCTGGAAATTAAAGGCGCTTGGCAGGCGCCCTCGGTCCGGCAGCTGCCGGACAAAACCGCCGCTTCTTCAGCCCGGCAACATCAACCAACCCTATCGAACGCAGACGCGGGCTCGGGTTTTGCTTGAAAAATTCCCGTGATCGCCTTCTGCTGACGTCATGAAAAGGTTTTGTCTGGTTATTTTCTCCCTCTTCCTCGGCGGTTCGAGTCTCTGCGCCAGCCCGCTCGATCCCCAAGGCAACGCCAAGATCACGAGGAACGAAGCCCAGCACATCGCCTTGAAACGGCATAAAGGCGCGCGGGTCACCGCTGCCAAGCTGGAAGCAATTGAAGGCAAGCTGATCTGGTCGATCGACCTCGCGCAGGGCGAACATCCGGCCCGGGTAACGGTCGACGCGATGAGCGGCCGGATCGTTTCGGTCAAGTGAGTATCTCGTTAGGCCAACGCCCCCCGAATCATTTTTTGCCCCAGATTTTCGCCAGGTAGCTGACCCGGCCCGAGCCGACATGATAGGCTTCGTAGGCGGCCGGGTTTTTCAGGTAGTACTTCTGGTGATACTCTTCGGCCGGATAAAACAGCTTGGCCGGCAGGATTTCACTCACGATCGGCTTATCGAAGCGGCCGGACTCGCCCAGTTTTTCCTTTGAAGCCTCGGCGATTTGTTTCTCCTCCTCATTCCCATAGTAGATTGCGGCCTGATAGGAGAGGCCGATGTCGTGAAACTGTCCGTCGGCCTGGGTCGGATTGATGTTGTGCCAGAAGACATCGAGCAGCTTTTCGTAGGAGATCTGGGCGGGATCGTAGGTGACCTCAATGGCTTCGCGATGCTGCGTTTTGTGGGCGGAGACGGCGGTGTAGTTGGCGTCTTCCTTGCCCCCGCCGGTATAGCCAACCGCCGTCTTGGTCACGCCTTTGACCTGATCAAAAGGTTCTTGCATGCACCAAAAGCAACCGCCGGCGAAAATCGCGTTTTTAGTTTCGGCCTGGGTGGTCACCGCCAGGCTGCAGAGTGCGAGCAGGAGAAAAAATCTATGCATATTGCTTGTGAGACTGCCCTGAACTGCGATTTATTCCACCGCCAAATGTCGCTTCTTCCCGCCAGATGACCGAAGGAATTCAAAGCGCAGCGGCGGCCGGGTCGGAGATCGAATTGATCCCTGAGGACTATTTCGCCCCGCTCGATTTGGCGCGAATTTTTCCAAATCCCGGTCCGCTGGAGGTCGACCTGGGTTGTGGTGACGGCGGCTTTATCGCCGCGCAAGCGGAGCGCTTCCCGGAACGGAATTTTCTCGGCATCGAGAAGCTCGGTGGTCGCGTGCAGCGGGCGAGCAAGAAAGCGGCGCGCTCTGGTTTGCGCAACGTGCGCGTCATTCGGGTCGAAAGCGCCTACGCTGTCCAGTATCTGCTTCCGCCCGGCTCGGTCGACACGGTGCACCTGCTCTTTCCTGATCCGTGGCCGAAGAAGAAACATCGTCGACGCCGGATCGTAACGCCGGAGTTTCTCGCCTCGCTTTATCGCCTGCTGGCGCCGGATGGCCGCTTTCGGATCGCGACCGATCAGGAGAATTATTTCGCCTCCATCCGCGAGCTCATTCCGGCCTCGGGTTTCATGGAAGTGCCCCCCCCTGAAGGGGAGACTTTCCCGATCACCACCTTCGAGAAGCATTTCGTTAGGGAAGGCGCTTCGATTTACCGGCTCGCGCTGCGCAAGCTCTCGTGATTGACGAAACCGGTCGCCCGCCAATGGTCGCGGAAGAATTCGAGCTTTACCGCGCCTGTTTCGTCCTGTCGGAATAGGCGTATTCCGCGTGCCCTGACTTCGGCTGCCCAAGCATCCGGAATTCTCTCCCGGGCCGGGAAATCGACCGAAGTGGCGACAACCACCTGGGGTTGAACCGCGGCGAGGAACTCCGGCGAGCCGGAGACGCCCGAGTAGTTCTGGCCCTTGATCAGGATATTGCTCCGAAGTTCATTAGGCCGTTTCAGCAATTCCTCCTCGGTAGCCGGACCGCTGTCGGAAACCAGCAGGATCCGGTATTTGTTGCCGATCACGAGTTGCAGGACCAGGGCCTGGTCGTCGGCGGCCTTCGCTTTGCTCCCGGGCGGCGGATAAAGCACTCGCGCTCTGACGCGATTGGACAAGAGCCACTCGGAACCGTGGGCGACAATCTCCCGCTCGCGGTATCGATCAATGATCGCGCGATGCACGCTGGAGCGATCCGGAGCTCCGTTGTCCAGGAGACGCCGGGGACGAAATTCCTCCAAGAGCGCGTTCGCGCCCCCGAGGTGCAAAGAATCGCCGTGACTGAGGACGAGACCGTCGAGTCGGTCGATCCCGCGGGAGTGCAAGTAGTCGCGTAGAAGTCGATCGTAGTCCCGCGTGCTGCCGGCATCGAGAAGCCAATCCCGACCCGCGGTTCGCAGATGCACCGCGGCGCCGGCGCCCGCATCGAGCACGGTGATTTCGGTGCGCACCCCCGTTGGCCAGTGTGGCCTTTCCACGTAAAGGTGGCCGGTCGGCAACCGGGCGAAGAGTTGCACAAGTCCGAGGATGAAGTGGCAAAGGCTCCAGTTTGCGTTGTTAAAGACGAGCGAAAGCGCGGTCGAAAACGGAGCGGCTACAAGCGACAGCAGGCCAACGGCCAGAACGCCAAAGGCGATGGGAATGACCATCAGGTTCGCGAGCAGCGAGATGGGCGTGATGAGGTAGAAATACCAGATGATGAAGAGCAGCGAACCGACCCAGGCCGCGGCCGAAACAGAGATGCCGCCCGCGATCCAGCGGTAGATTTGCAGGAAGCACCGCCGGGTCCGGCTCACCAGACTGCGCGGGAGAAAAGGATCGGGCTCGGCGGGTCGGAGCAGCTCCCGGAAAATGCGCTCCTGCCCGATCAGAATCGCGCCGACCACCGCGAAGGAAAGCTGAAAGCCGGAGGTAAAAAGCTGGTTTGGATCGGCCAGAAGGATGAGCAGGGCGGCGCCGGCCAGGCTGTTGAGGGCGAGGACGGGCCGCTGGAAAAAGATCCCGCCTAACAAGACCGCGGCCATCGTCGCCGCGCGCACACTGGAAACATGGAACCCGGTGATCATGGAGTAGAAAAAGAGGGAGGGGATGATCAGCGCCGCGGCCGCGACCCGCGGTAGCCTAACGAGCGAGGCTACAATCCAAAGCAATTGCGCGATGATGCCGACGTGCAGCCCGGCCACCGCGAAAAGATGGAGCGTGCCGGTTTGTTGAAAAGGCTCCTCAATATCGTGCGGCGTTTCGTGCCGCTGGCCGAGCGCCATGCCGTTGATCAAGGCCACGACCTCTGGCGAATCTTCCAGACCGCGATCCAAGGTGGTGCGCATCCAGGTGCGAGCCCGCGCGGCGGCGCGGGCCAGCCAGGCGCCGCCCGGTCTTAGGATGGTGCCGTCTTCCGGGTAACGCGCGAAGAGGCCGTGGAAAATGTCGTTCCGGGCGAGATAAGCGCGCAGGTCGAAGGCCCCCGGATTACGCGTCGGCGCGATTGGTTCCGCCAGTCCGCGCAGGCGAATTTCATCGCCCAACTTTGGATTCCCCTTCCAGCGCACCCGCACCGTCGCGCGGCTCGGTTCGGGACGGTCTCCCAGCGCGATGGAGTCCAGTCGCAGGAAAAATGTTGAGAAGTCGTTAGGCGAAATCCTGGGGTCGCTCGTCACTGTGCCGGTGACGACGACGGTGCGGGGAGAAGCGCCCAAGCGCGCGTTGAGTTGGTGGCCCGGAGAAGCGGTGAGCTGCAGTTGGTGGAGAGCGAAGAAGCCCGCCGCCACCAGAAGATGGGTCAAGCCGGTGCCGGGCCGGACCAGACTAAAGAGCGCGGTGCAGAGGAGACCGAAACCGAGCGTCGCGATCGGCAACCGGACGAACTCGGACAGCAGGATCCCGGCGACTGCCGAAAGGGCCAGGCCGGTGAGAGGCTGGCGGAGGGGAACGGTCCGGCGCATCTGTCATCCTCCGAATATCGTCAGGCCAGCGGCCCTTCTTTCCGCGCCTTACCCAGGGCGGTGGCCGGTCGGCAAATCGATTGCTTCACTCGGGTTAGTTTATATCGTTGGTCGGCTGTGCCGACACCTTTTTCGCGGAGAAAGCGCACCAAAGTCGTGCGCGCCCCTTCGACGAACGGGGCGGCCAAGAAGGCCGCGCCCAAACGGGTCGGACTGAAACCGGGACTTGATTGGCACAAGCGCAATTTTCTCACCGAGGTCCTGATTCCCTCGCTCTTTACGAAGCGCTCCGGAGATCGCGCCACTCCTCTTTTTCCCAAGATTGGAGCGAACGAAGTCGGAATTACCTGGATCGGTCATGCCTCGTTCCTCATCCAAGTCGCGGGCATGAATGTGCTGATCGATCCGAACTGGTCGATGTGGCTGAGCGTGATCAAGCGGCTGAAACGTCCGGGCTTCAATATCGATCATTTGCCCTCGATCGATCTCGTTCTTGTCACCCACGCCCATTTCGATCACCTCGACCGGCGGAGCTTGCGCCGGGTCGCAGCCGACCAACCGATTGTGGTTCCGACGGGGGTGGGGAACCTCGTGCACGATCTCGGGTTCAACATCGTGCACGAACTCGAGCAGTGGGAAGAGGTGGAGACCGGGCCGCTCAAGATTTCGCTGACGCCGTGTCATCACTGGGGAGCACGGATGCTGGCCGACCAGCATCGTGGCTTCGGCGGGTTCGTCATCGAGGCCAACGAACGCTCCATCTTTCACTGCGGAGACACGGCTTACTTCGACGGTTTCACCGAGATCGGGAAACGTTTCCCGATCGAGATCGCGCTTTTGCCGATCGGCGCCTACGACGCGCCGAGCATGCGCGAGGTGCATATGAACCCGGAAGAAGCGGTGCGCGCATTCCTTGAGCTCCGCGCTCAGAGGCTGGTCCCAATGCATTACGGCACCTTCCGCCTCGGCTACGAACCGTTGCACGAGCCGCCGGAGCGGCTGCTCTCAAGCGCGCGCACCCATGGCGTGGAGGAAAAGGTGCTGGTCATGACCGAAGGGCACCCGATCGTGCTCTGAGGGCCATTCTTCCGCGTCTTTTGCCGGGCGCCGGCTTTACGGGAGACGTTGGAGGGCAAGAAACAGGACGAGATGTGAGCCTGCCCGTTTCACCCGGGGCACTTTTTCCTGCTTTCTACGCGTCTGGCATCGCGTTTGCTCCAAGAGCACCTGATGCTTGTCGCCGATTCCTCTCAAAATCGACTCGAATCTCTGCGCCGCCGCAGAGTGATAGCTGCATTTACCCTCGCGGAAGTGATGGTTGCGGTGACTATCCTGGCGGTGACGCTCCTAAGCATGGTCGGCGGAATCTCCTTCATGAAGTTTCGTAATCGCGAGTCTTCGCAGCGGATGCTGGCGGCGTCGATCGAGACCGAGATTCTCGAGCTTTTTAAGGCACAACCTTTCCCGCAGATCACCAACAGTACGGTGGCCGCGCCGGTTTACCTCAAGCAGGTGCCGGGGGGATTGCCCGATGCACGCTGGGAGGTGCCGGCGGCTAATGCCTGGCAGACGCTTCCGATCGAGGATGTGGCTCCGGCCGATGCAGCCGCGCCAGCGACGGTGCCGGATAAACTCCCCAATGGTGTCTGGCGGGCCGATTTTGTTTCGGACGCGGCCACCCCTTCTCTGCGGCAGGTGACGGTGACGCTGCAATGGCAGCTTTATAGCGGAGCCGGACAACGGGTTGTTTCGCTGAGCACGAGCACGGCGATCTGCCAGAGCTTTCCCAGCCTGTGAAAATAGGATCGACAAAGAGGGGAGGTTTCACTCTGGTCGAGATGTCGGTGGCGGGCGGTGTGGCCCTCATTATCGGACTCATTCTTTTCTTCGCCCTCAGCGAGGGTGTCTGGCTTTTCCGGGCCAATGAGAGCGAAATGTGGGCGCGAGACAATGGTTCGTCGGTCATTCGCGCGATCCAGGACGATCTCCAGTCGGCCCAGACCGCAGCGATTTACCCCGACTATACGCAAGTCAACGGGACCGAAATCAACTATGGCTCCTGCGCGGTGGTTAATCTGCCCGAGGGGCCGACGACGATCACCTATTACTGGTGGCAGCCACTGGTGGCGCCCAAGGTTGGCCCGGTTCTGGGAAGGATTTACTCCCATACGGGAACCACGGCGCTCAATTCAGCGACCGACATTTTGCTCGCCAGCAACGTCACCAGCTTCGAGTTTCGCCGCAATCCCAATGGCACGGTGCGAGTCGGTTTCGCCGTCGGGATCCTCGGCTATCCGCGACGCCTCCTCGGGAGCATCGAACCCGATCTTCTTCGCTTTTCCACCAGCGCAATCCCACGAAATCCATGATCACATCCAATAATAAATCCTGCTTAGCACTTCCCCGTCGCGCCTTCCAATTGCATGGCAAAACCGGCCGCGAGGAGGGTTCGATCCTGATCGCGGTTATGATCGTGATGATCTTTCTGGCCGCTGGATTGGGCACGTATCTGAACAGCCTGGCCAATATCGAGCACCTGCAAGATCAGCGGGTGATGGGGGACCGCGCTTTGATGGCAGCGGAAGCCGGCCTGGCCAAAGCCATCGTCCAACTGCAGGGAATGGGCACGCCGCCGACGGCGAATCAGGTTTGGAACGAGGATGTGCCAGCGGCGCAGTTTGCTCCCTTCCAATCCGTCACCGTCAACGTCTACCCGCGGGCAGTTGGTTCGCAGCAAACCTGGACGCTGGCCTCGACCGCGACGTCCGCTGCCGGCAGCCGGTCGCGGGCGATCAGCCGGCGCGTGCAGACGACCCTGTTCCAGGAGAACTTTGCCAAGTATGAGTATTTCGTGAACGACTTCGGCGGCGTCTGGAGCCCCGGCTACCTGCAATTTGAGGGCTTCAATAGTGTTTTTCTCGGGCCATATCACTCCAATTCCGGAGTCGCCTTCTGGCCAAACCTCTGGATGGTCAATGATGCCACCACCGCGGCTCCCAAAGGGGTCCGATACTTTGCCAAATACGGCGACTATGTGAAGGGCGTTTACGGGAAAAGCGACGCCAACGAGTACGCGAGTATCCTGCAGTATTACAGCAGCGATTTTCCAAACGCGCCTCAGTTTTACAAGGGCTTGAACGTGCTGCCCGAGCCGGTTTCTCTGCCTAAGGACCTGAATGTCGATTCCCGGAGCGAGCAGCTCCGCAGCAACGCCGGTTTGAAGTTGCCCGATGATTACAAGGGCTACGATGCGGCCAAAGGATCCGATTTTGTGGTCGAACTGAATGCTGCCGGTGGGGAAGCCGACGATGGAATGGTCGAGGTGAGGCAATACCTGGGAATCGACAAGAATGGCAAGCCCTCCTATGGCCCGAAGCGGAACTACAAGGTCAAGGACATCAACAACGCGATGGTGGTGTATGGCAATGTCAGTTCTCTTCAGGGCACCTTGGATGGAAAGCTCACCATCGGCGCTTTTAAAAAAGAGCCGAATGCCCAGGATCCGAATCCCGGCGACCCCGGTGGCGCGGTCAATATCACCGGTGATCTTAACTACGCCTCTCGCCCGGACGATATCAGCTATACCGACGCGCCGGGCCTCTACACCGCCGACCATACCGGCATCAATCAGGACTATGTCAGCACTTTGTTAGATCAGTTGGAAAAGGTGACCGACGTTCTGGGCATCGTCTCCGAGGCGGATATCACGATCAAGGAAAGGGACCTCGATGGAAATCTGGTCGCGGCGGATGTCAATAAACCGATCCATCTCGACGCCGTTGTCATGGCGACTGGTTCCGCGACGAGCAAAACAGATGATGGCGGCTTCGCGGTGGAGAATTTCAAAACCCGAGCCAAGGGTGCGGCGCTCACCATCGGCGGCCAAATTCAGAACTATGGATATTCCTGGGCGCTTTTCTCCGGTAACACCTTCACCAATGGCGTGCTTCAGACACGTCTCTGGGATCAGCGGGCCTATAAGCCCGGCGGCGCGCCGCCCTTCTTCCCTACGACCGGCAACTTGCAACCCATCCCTCAATCCTGGCGCTCGAATTATGTGCAGAATTCGACGGAGGTCCCCTGGTTCCCGAATTGACCATGGAAGCGGTCGAGACTCAGAACCTAACTCTCTCGCGCGGCGGTCTCGTCGCGGGCGGCTGCCTGCTGGTGGCCCTCATCGGATTGCTCCTCCCCTCCCGGGCGCCTGCTCCTTCCTCCGCAGGGAGCGCGCCAGAGGGGGCGGAACTCCCGACGGAAAAAGCGCCCTCCTCTTCGGCCTGGGCCGACGGCGCCGAGCCGCGTGTCACTTTCGCCCAAACCATGCCCCGCGCACACGGCGCGCAGATCTTCAACAATACCGGCACGCCTAATCCCGCGATGGTGATGGTCGCCATTCCCGACGGGCCCAAAGCAGTCCGGTTTGTGCGCGGCACCGACCCGGCGGCGGTGCGCTACCTCGCGGAGACCACGGCGGCACAGGAGCGACTCGTGGTCGACAACGGTCCCGCCGATGTGGATACCAGCGAGATTGCTGACTTCGGGCCACTCAAAGGGCGGGCCACCCGCCGGGTGCGCAATCTGGCGGCCGACGGGAAGTAAAGCGCCGCGACTAGCCGGTCCTCAGTGTTCTAGCCGGGGGTGCTGAACCCGGCGACGACAGACTTGGCTACGGCGCCATACCGGCCGGGGTCAACGCCCTCGGCTAGAACGCCGCTTCGTTCTCCGTGGATGCTCCGCCCGCTCTAGTAAACGTCGCGCCGGTAGCGCTTCTCGTTCTTCAGTTTCTCGACGTATTCGTTCGCTTCCTCGGCACTGAGGCCGCCCTGCTGATGCACGATCTGGCGCAAACTGGCGTCGACGTCCTTGGCCATGCGCTTGGCGTCGCCGCACACGTAAAAGTAAGCGCCTTCTTCGAGCCATCTCCAGATTTCGCCGCCGGCGCCCATCATCCGATCCTGGACGTAGATTTTGTGAGCCTGGTCGCGAGAGAAGGCGGTGTCGAGACGAGTGAGCACGCCGTCGGCGAGAAACTTCTCAAATTCCTCGCGGTAATAAAAATCGCTCTGCTCGCGTTGCGCGCCGAAGAAAAGCCAGGTTTTGCCGCGCGCACCGGTGACCTGGCGTTCTTGAAGAAACGCGCGAAAAGGCGCCACCCCGGTCCCGGGCCCGACCATGAGGAGGGGTGCATCACCGTCCTCGGGCAGGTGAAATTTCGACTTGCTCGGGAAGACAGGCACCGGTGAATCCGAGGAGCGGTCGGAGAGAAAAGTCGAGCAGACGCCCTTCCGTTTGCGGCCATGACTTTCGTAGGTGACGACGTCGATGATGAAGTGCACCGCCTCCGGATGAGCCTTGAGACTGGAGGCCACGGAATAAAGGCGCGGCTGCAATTTGGAAAGCAGACCCACGAACTCGGCCGGTTCGAATTTCGCGGAAGGATGTTCCATCAGGAAGTCGACGGTCTCCATCCCCCAGAGGTAAGTGGCGAGGTCCTGTTTGCGCTCCGGATCGAGCAACTCGTTGAGAAGCGGAGCGGCCGAGGCACGCTCGGCGATGGCGCGCAGAATCTTTGGAGTCGGCTGGGTGATATTGTAATCGCGGAGGAGCGCGTCGCGAAAGCTGGTCTCCTCTTTCCGATGATTGGTCACGATTTCGTCGCCCTTGGCACAAAGAAGTTCCAGAATCTCGTCCACTAGTTCCGGGCAGTTGGTCGGATAAACCGCGACCGATTCTCCCACCTCGTAGCTCAAGCAGGAGCCGGCCAGCGACAGCTCGAAGTGGCGCGTGTTCTTCTCGGAATCAGGCGCGTTGAGGCGCCGATTGACCAGCATCCTGGCTGGAAAGGGATTGGTGCGCGAATAGGGGCTGGCTGGAGCGTCATGGTCAGGCATGGTGATCGAAGATGGTTTCACATCCGCCGATACCAGGGCAATGCCATTCTTCGCAAATCCGAGATCGGCGTCTGACCCGCCGCTCTCTGGCCTAACTAATAAATTCCGCGATCGGCTCCATCTGCTCGACGTGGCCGCAGAAAATCTTGAAAGCGGCCAGGATCGGCACCGCGAGAATGATTCCGACGATGCCCCACATCCAGCCCCAAAAGGTCAGAGAAAGCAGCACCAGCACGGGGTTGAGGGTGAGGGAACGGCCCATCACAAACGGAGTGATGAAATTCCCTTCGAGCGACGCGATCGCGAGATAGCTGGCGGGAAAAATCAGGGCGTGCCCCAGGGTATCGAAGCTGAGGACGGCGCCCAGGAGCATGCAGCCTATCCCGACCATCGCGCCCAGGTAGGGAACGAAATTCAAGACCGCCACCATCGCGCCCCACATCCATGGATTCGGCAGACCGAGCAACCCCACCGCCGCCCCGACTGCGGCACCGAGACAGAGATTAATGATCGTGACCGTAAAGAGATAACGCGAGATCTGGGATTCGATCTCGTGCGCGATCGAGACCGCCCGTTTTTTATCCGAGAGCGTGGGCATCAGCTTGATCAGCTTGGCCAGAAAAACGCCATCATAGGCGAGCAGAAAGTAGAGCAGAATGAGCATGGTCAACCCGCCCACGAGAAACTCTGCCGTGCGCGACATCAACCGTTCGGAGAGAGTTTGCTCCTTGACTTCCACCTTCTGAGTCTTCTCCGGCGCAGGGGCACCGGCGGTAGCGGCGGCCTGGGGCTCGGTCCCCGCGGTGGTGAGATTATCAATCGCACCACTGGCCTCGGCGACTTGGGCCATCGGCTTCTTAATAGGCGTCAGTTTTCGCTGGAGCTGGTGTAGGCTGTAGGGCGCCTTCTCAATCCATCCGGAGGCTGGTGCCGCGAGGAAAGAAATGCCGTAGCCGATCCCGCCGACCAGGGAGAGAAGGACCAAGGCTGCACCGAGCAGGGGGGGGATCTTCAACCTCGCCAGCGCCCGGATGATGGGGCGGAGGAGATAACTGAGGAGAAGCGCGAGCACGATGGGGAGCAGAAGCGAACGCAGAAAGTAGATCGTGTAGAAGATCGCGAGGAGGAAAAGTCCGTTCGTCGCGAGCGAGCGGACGTCGAACGGGCGCGCCAACAGGTCGTGCATGCGCAACCGCGGCGTGACTACTGTCGCCTCGTCGTCCCCGTTCTTTGGAGATGGCGAATCTGCCGGCTCGAGTTGGATTTCCACTATTTCGTTAAATCGGCCCGCGAGGGTAGTTCACGCGTGAATTCCCTAAATTCGCCGGCGAAATTATTCCCGAGGTTGACGAGTGCCGCGATTACACCGTTCAGTTCTCTCCCATGCCGACTGCTTCCCTGCGCGCCCTCCTCGCTAACGCGATCGATTACGCGGGCCTCTTCCCGCCCGCGGACCTCGCCTTGGAGCTGGCTTTGCAAAATCAGGCTGCCTATCTGCGTTCCACTGATCGATGGATGCTGGGCGCTTTTATTCTCCCGATCGCCAAATTCGCCGACGCTCGCGTGCAGCTGGCGCAGTTCGATCGCGAACATCCTTTGCAGATCTCGGCGCTCGGACCCAAGACGGAGAAAGCGGCAGAATTCCGCGCCGCTCTCGAAACGGCGGCCGAGGCGATCAAGGAATTTACCGCCGCCGGCCAGGGCGCGGTGGCGATCGAGCAATTCGAGATGCCACTACCGGCCGGGCCGATCGACAACTCGTTAGGCGCGGCCCGCGCCATTCTGGGCGATCGGTCGCTGCGGGTTTTTTGGGAGGCGCCAGCCAAGGATGCTCCTGCCGCGATCAAGGCACTGTCGGGGAGCGGGGCTGGTTTCAAACTCCGCACCGGTGGTGTAACGCCGGAGGCGTTTCCGAGCGGGGCGCAAGTGGCCAAGGCGCTGGTGGCCGCGGTGCGGCATCGCGTGCCGATCAAGTTCACCGCGGGTCTGCACCACCCGGTGCGCCTTTTTCACGAGAGTGTCGGGGCCAAAATGCACGGCTTCCTCAACGTTCTTGGGGCTGGCGTGCTTGCGGCCGAGTATCGCTGGAGCGAAAAGCAGACGCAGGAAATGTTGGCCGACGAAAAACCGGAATCGTTTCTCTTCGAGGAAGACGAGTTTCGCTGGGGCGAGTGGAAAATCAGCACGGCCAAAATCACGGCGCGGCGGCAACTGGTCACGTCCTTAGGCAGCTGCAGTTTCGACGAACCGCGCGATGATCTGCGCGCGCTCGACCTTTTCGGCGAACGCGCACCCGCTTTGTAGGGGCGGCGCTCGGCCTGCCCCGTCTCTATTTTCGTAATTTGCAACTGGGCAGGCGAAGCGCCCGTCCTACAATACCCGATGGCTACTCCACTCCAATCTTTCATCGAAGTTCCGCCCGAGTCGCATTTCCCCCTCCAGAATCTGCCCTACGGAATTTTCCGGCCGCACGATGGAAAAGCCCGCGCCGGAGTGGCGCTCGGCGATCTCGTGCTCGACCTCGCAGTGCTGGAGGAGGAGGGTTATTTCCGCGCACTGGATATCGGCCAGCGACCTGTTTTCGCCGGCGATTCACTCAATGCTTTTCTCGCCCTCGGGCGGCCGGCCTGGCGCAAGGCGCGCGAAATTTTGCAAGACCTCCTCGCCGCCGAGACTGCCACGCTCCGCGACGACGAGGCGCTGCGGAAGCGGGCGTTTCATCGACAGGCGGACGTCACCATGCTGCTCCCGGCGCGGATCGGCGATTACACCGATTTCTATTCCTCCTACCATCACGCCTTCAATGTCGGGACGATGTTTCGCGGCCCGGAGAACGCGCTCATGCCAAATTGGAAGTGGCTTCCGATCGCGTATCACGGCCGGGCCAGTTCGATCGTGCCGAGCGGCGCAGACGTGCGGAGGCCGCACGGCCAGATCAAGCCGCCCGATGCCGACGCACCGATTTTCAGCGCCAGTCGCGCGCTCGACTTTGAACTGGAAACGGCTTTCTTCGTCGGTCCGCCTAACGAACTTGGCGAGCCGGTTCCGATTGCGGAGGCAGCCGACCACATTTTCGGGCTGGTCCTGATGAATGACTGGAGCGCGCGCGACATCCAGACGTGGGAATACCAGCCGCTCGGACCTTTTCTGGCCAAGAATTTCTGCACCAGCATTTCGCCCTGGATCGTGACCCTGGAAGCCCTCGAGCCTTTCCGGAAGCCGCTGCCCGCACAGGATCCGAAGCCGATGGATTACCTGCATGAGTCGAGCGATTTCACCTTTGACATTCGGCTCGAGGCCACGTTGCAAACAGCGAAGATGGAGGCGCCGCAAACGATCACGCGGAGCAACTTCAAGAATCTCTACTGGAGCATCGCGCAACAGCTCGCCCACCACACCGTGGGCGGCTGCAACTTGCAGCCGGGCGACCTTCTGGCCAGCGGCACGATCAGCGGTCCGGACAACGACGGGCGCGGAAGCATGCTGGAGCTGACCTGGCGCGGGGCCAACCCACTTCAGTTGCCGGGCGGCGAGACACGGAAGTGGCTCGAGGACGGCGACCGCTTAGCGATCACCGGCTGGGCCGAGGGCGACGGTTACCGGGTCGGTTTTGGCGAAGTGACCGGCCGGGTGGTCGGCTAGAAATAGAGGGCCGTCCGCTAGGGACGGATTTTCCACGCCAACTAGGACAGTCCTCAGGACTGCCGCCGGCGGCGGACGAAGAACCACGCACCCAGCAGGGCGGGTCCAGCCACCAGGGCGAGGCTCGAGGGTTCCGGCACGATCGCGAGGTTATCAAACCCGAAGTTTGCGCCCGGGCCTTGATTGAAGTTGAAGATCCTGAGGTTGTCGATGCTGCTGATCCCTGCATTACTGGACGTGAAGTTCACGCCTCCCGCGGATCCGGTTAGGCTAAAGGAATAACTGCTCCCTCCATTGTAAGTGAAGGAGAAAGAAAACGGGGTATTAGCCGTTGCTGTCGCTCCGGCACTGAAATCCGATCCTCCATCGTTGAGTATCCAATCGCCCGAGCCTGTCGTGGAAAGCGTGATGACCTCGTTCGTGCCGCTCCGCAGGTTAATTCCAATCGAACCGGCGGCGGCGAAGGGCGAGAAGCCGAGATCAATCGAAAAAGTCTGGCCGGGCGCGAGCGCCCCCGTGAAGGGCCGAATAGCGTCCGTCGTTGTGGTCGCAAAGGTGTTGAAGAGACCAAATGTGTTGGCGCCCAGACCGGTGCCGCCGATATAGTGTCCACCGTCGCCGTCAGTGATTGTCCACGAACCAAAGCCCGTTCCGCCGTTGCTTCCGTTTGTCCAGGTTCCTCCGTAGTTGGCGGCATTATCGGCTCCTTCAGTGGCGGCAAAGGCAGCAGTGGCGCTCATTGCCATTGCGATCAGTAATAAGCTCAGCTTTTTCATCTTTTTTTCGTCCTTCGAATTGGGACAGATCGTTTCTCAAGTTTCCGCGGATATGTCAATCCTATTTAGAGACTTGGAGGAGAATCTTTTCCATCTGCGCACTTCGAAGGCCAAAAGAAAATTGCGCGAGATTGAGAGTTTTAGGTTGCATGGCGTGGGAATTGCACCCATTAAAAGCCGCTCGTGGTTCGTTACTCCTTTCTCGCTTTCTGCTTTTGCGGCCTTCTCGCCCTCTCCAGCACCCAAGCCGCCGGTCTCTCAAGTTCCGAGACGCGTTTTATCTACATCGATGCCAAGGGCAAAGTGCAGTCGACTGAGGTCATTACGCGTTACACCGGAAAGCTAAAGAATCTGCCTCACCTTGATCCGAAGCTGGCTCGGGCGGCCACCATCGCCGAGGAACGCGCCAATGCGCACTCCAAATCGCGTTGCTGGCGCTACGTGAAACAGGCGCTGCTTGCTTCCGGCGCGGTCAATTCCTATCCGCAGACCGCCCTCGCGCGTCAGGCTGGCGATGAATTGGTCAACCGCTACGGCTTTACCCGCCTGGCGGTGCGTGATCCTTATCAGGCGCCGATTGGCTCCGTCCTGGTCTACGGCTCCGGCCGTGCCGCCGGCCATGTGGAAATTCGAACCGCCCGCGGCTTCGTCAGTGATTTCCGCGCCGCCACCCCGTCCAAGCGCCCCTTGATCGGCGTTTACGCGAAAGTCGCGACTTCCTCCCGCTTCTAGTCCGCTTCCTTAAAAGGGAGACGGCGTCGCCAGCAAGAACCAGCTCACCATCGCAAGCGCGATCAGGAGTTTTCCCACCATCCCGGCGAGGTTGCCCAGAAGGGCGCCCCAACCCGCGCGTCCTGCGTTGACCAGCTTCATACCGAAGATGATTTCACCCGCGAGCGTCCCGATGACCGGGCCGAGCAGGAGCCCGGGAATCCCGAAAAAGATTCCCACCATTGCACCGGCGATCGCGCCGAGCGTTCCCCAGCGTGTGGCGCCGAAACGACGCGCGCCGATCCAACCGGCCCCAAAGTCGATCGCGTAGGAGAGGAGCGTGAGAAAAACGAGCAGCGCGACGCTCCACCAGCCAAGGCTCTTCTCCGGTCCGACCATGACCCGGTGGAGGACCGCGGCGGCCAGGATCACGGTGGTGCCTGGAAAAATGGGCAGGATGGTGCCGAGCAGGCCGACGGCCATCAGGAAGAGGGTGGTACCCCACCAAAAAAGCTCCATCCCGGTGACTCTATCACGGAGCCCGGGCATCGGCCCATGCCTTGACAAGGGAGCGCCTGTCCGCGAGCCTGCCGGCTCACAAAATTTGATCATGGCCAATTCCAAATCTGCCGCTAAACGCGCCCGTCAAAATCCTCGCCGCACCCTGCGTAATCGCAGCGTCATCACCAGCCTGCGTTCAATTACGAAACGCCAGGCCAGCGAGGGCAAGGCAGAGGAGACCCGCGCGCTGGTCTCGGCGCTCGATAAGGCGGCCAAGCGTGGAATCATCCACAAGAACGTCGCCAACCGCCGCAAGGCGCGCCTCGCCAAGGCCGCGGCCAAATCCGCAGCAGCCGGCTCGTAATCGTCCTCGTCCTCGTGGTTTTCCCGGATCGGCTTTCGAGCACGAGCACGAGCACGACAAAGAAAACCGGATTGCATCTCGCTCAGAAGCGGTGAGTTTTGCCCCATGATTCCTGCGCTCGTTCTCGTTCTTCTCGCGGTCGTCTATCGGATCGCTACCGCCCTGATCGTGCAAGGCGGTGGGAGTCCCTGGCTCTCTAATTTCGCCCCGCTGGCCGCCATCGCCCTTTGCAGTGCGATCTATTTCCCGAGAAAATATAAGTTCGTCGTACCCTTCGCGGCCTTGCTCGTTTCCGACATTGTTCTCGATATCTACTACGGCGCGTCGCTCTTCGACCCGCTGATCTTCTGCCGATACTTTGCTTTCGCGCTCGTCGGCCTGATCGGTCTCGCCATCAGTCGCCGCCCTTCACTGAAAACGATCGTGCCCGCCTCGATTGTTGGTTCGACCCTCTTCTACGTGATCACCAACGCCTTTTCTTGGCTGACCGATCCCGGCTACATCAAAAACTTCGCCGGTTTGGTCCAGGCTCTAACCGTCGGTCTGCCGCAATACAGCGCGACCCCCACTTGGATGTTCTTCCGCAACTCGCTCGTCAGTGATTTGCTCTTCACGCTCCTCTTCGTCGCCTGCATGAGCTTTAGCCGCCGCGAAGCCGCGCTCCCGGCCGCTTCGGCCCGACCTTTGCCTAACTAACGAGATGGCGCAGCCGGAGCAACGCGACGAGGTCGAGATGCTCTCGATCATGCTGCTCATCCGCCGCTTTGAGGAGCGGGCGAGTCAGCAGTATCAAGCCCAGAAGATTGGCGGTTTTTGCCACCTCTATATCGGGCAGGAAGCGGTCGTGGCCGGTGCGGTGGCCGCGACCCGTCCGGATGATTATTTGATCACCGCCTACCGGGATCACGCGCATGCGCTGGCTCGTGGAACGAGCGCCGACGCCTGCATGGCGGAGCTCTTCGGCAAGGTCACCGGCTGCTCGCGCGGGCTGGGCGGTTCGATGCACTATTTCGACAAGGCGAACCACATGTATGGCGGCCACGCCATCGTCGGCGCGCATGTGCCGCTCGCCACCGGGATGGCTTTCGCGGCCAAATATCGCAAGGAAGACCGCGTCACGCTCTGCTTCTTCGGCGACGGCGCGATTAACCAGGGCGGTTTCCACGAGGCGCTCAACCTCGCCGGTCTCTTCAAGCTCCCGGTCATCTTTATTTGCGAAAACAACTTCTTCGCCATGGGCACCTCGGTGAAACGCTCGACCTCGCTCGAGCAGATCGTCGACCGCGCTGAGGGCTACGACATGCCAGGCGAGATTATCGACGGGATGAACTTCCGCGAGGTGCGCGACAAACTCGGCGAGCTCATCGCTTCGATCCGGAAAGATCCGCATCCCGCCTTTGTCGAAGCGCGCACTTATCGTTATCGCGGGCATTCCATGTCCGACCCGGCCAGCTATCGGACCAAGGAAGAGCTGGAAAAATACCGGCTGGAAGATCCGATTACCCGAATGCGCGCGCAGCTGACGCGCGAAGGGAAGCTGACGAACGAGCAGTTCGACAAGCTCGACAAGCAGGCCAAGGACCAGGCGATGGCGAGCGTGAAATTCGCCGAGAAAAGCGCCGAGCCCCCGCTCGAGGATCTCTACAAATACACCTACGTCGGGGCAGGCGAATCCGGCGTCGCCTTCGAGGAAAGCAGGGTAGAGGCGGGCGTGTCGCCGGCAAAGGCGCGGGCCAGTAATTCGCCGCGTCAATCCAGACCGGGCAAGTCGCGACGTTCCGACGAGGGCGCGAGCAAGAACGGCGATGCGGCCGACACGGCCGCCGCTACATCGGAATCGAAAAAGGCGTGAGAGAAATCACCTACCGCCAGGCGCTGAACGAAGCGCTCGCCGAAGAGATCGCGCGCGATCCGAACGTCTTCCTGATGGGCGAAGAAGTGGCCGAATACAACGGCGCCTACAAAGTGAGCCAGGGCCTGCTCGATCGCTTCGGCGCCGAGCGCATCATCGACACCCCGATTTCCGAGAACGGTTTCGCCGGCCTCGGCATCGGCGCCGCCATGGTCGGCCTGCGCCCGATCGTCGAGTTCATGACCTTCAGCTTTTCGTTAGTCGCGTTTGACCAGATCGTGAACAACGCGCCCAACATGCTCACCATGTCCGGCGGCCAGTTCAACATCCCTATCACTTTCCGCGGCCCGAACGGTCCGGCGCACCAGCTCGGCGCAACCCATTCCCACGCCACCGAGTGTCTCTACGCCAACGTCCCCGGCCTCAAAATCTGCACCCCCGCCACCCCGCGCGACGCCAAAGGCCTGCTCAAGACCGCCGTCCGCGACAACAACCCCGTCCTCGTCCTCGAGTGCGAACTTTTCTACAACCACAAAGGCCAGGTCGAAGACGAAGACGTCGATCTCCTGATCCCGTTAGGCGAGGCCGAATTCAAACGCGAAGGGAGCGACGTCACCATCATCTCCTACGCCCAGACCGTGCCGATGGCACTCAAAGCCGCGGTGCAACTCGCCGAAGAGAAGATCAACGCTGAAGTCGTCGACCTGCGCTCGATCAAGCCGCTCGATTGGCCGGCCGTCTTCCAATCCGTCAGCAAGACGCATCGCGTCGTGATCGCCGAACAGGATCGCCCCTTTTGCGGGATCGGCTCCGAGATCGCCTTTCGCATCCAGCAGGAAATTTTCGACGAGCTCGACGCCCCCATCCAGCGCGTCGCGCAGGAAGACGTCCCGATGCCCTACAACGAAGCGCTCGAGCAAGCCGTCCTCCCGAGCGTGGAAAAGATCATCACCGCGGTCAAAAAGATCTGTTAGTGCCGTGGATTGTCATCCCGAGCGAAGCCGCAGGCGCAGTCAAGGGACCTCCCGAGAAATACTGGACGTTGCCCGGCGAAGAAATCGTCGCACGTTGCCTGCGAGATCCTTCGACTGCACTTCGGTCCGCTCAGGATGACAAACTAGCCTAACGACTCTCTCAACTAACCACACTCAACTTCTTCTCATGCCTGAAATTCAGATGCCGAAACTGAGCGACACCATGACCGAGGGGACCCTCGTCAGTTGGAAAAAAAAGATCGGCGATGCCGTCACCGCCGGCGAAGTCCTGGCCGAGATCGAGACCGACAAGGCGACGATGGAATGGGAAGCGACCGACGACGGCGTCCTGAAGGAAATTTACGTCGAAGAAGGCGGCAAAGTGAACGTCGGCGATCGGATCGCCTTTATCGGTGAAGAAGGCGAAGAAGCCGAGGAAAGCGAAGCGGGCGAATCGGCCGACGACGACTCCGAACCTGAAACCAAAGAAATCGAAGAAGGCGACGAGCAGATGGGCGGAGAGGAAGAGCCCGTCGCGGCTGAAGAAGCCAAGCCCGCGCCCACCAAAAAGAAGGCGAAGCCTGTAGAGGCGGACGTGTCGTCCGCTAAAACCGCCTCGGCAAAAGAGCCTGCCGCCGAAAAGAAACCCCCCGCACCAGAGGGCACCGGCGAAGAACCCGCCGTCCCGACGAGCGGACAGCGAATCAAAGTCTCGCCCCTCGCGAAGAAAATCGCGGCCGAGAAAGGCATCGACCTCGCGAACCTGAAGGGCACCGGCCCCGGCGGCCGCATCGTCCAGAAGGATGTAGAGGCGGCCGTGTCGGCCGCACCCGCAAAGTCCTCCGCCGCCGCCCCCGCCCCCAAGGCCGGCGCCAAGAAAGCCGCCGCGCCCGAGATTTCCGCCGGCGAGACCGCCCGCATCACCCTCACCGGTATGCGAAAAGTCATCGCCGAGCGCCTCGTCTCCAGCCTCGGCCCCGTCCCGCATTTTTATCTCAACATCGAGATCAACGCCGACCCGCTCATGCGCGTCCGCGCCGAGCTCAAATCCGCCGGCGAAGAAGACGACGCCACCAAGATCACGGTCAACGACTTCATCCTCAAAGGCGCCGTCGCCGCCGCCCTGCGCGAGCCGAAAGTCAACGCCGCCTTCGACGGCGACGCCATCGTCCACTACGGCGACATCAACCTCGCCGTCGCCGTCGCGATCGACGAAGGCCTCGTCACCCCGGTCATCAAAGGTGCGCAAAACAAATCGCTCCGCGAGATCAGCGCCGCGGTCAAAGCCCTCGCCCACCGCGCGCGCAACAAGCGGATGAAGCCCGAAGAATTCCAGGGCGGCACCCTCACCGTCTCGAACCTCGGCAGCTACGGCATCGATTACTTCTCCGCCATCATCAACCCGCCCCAGGCCATCATCCTCTCCATCGGCGCGATCGTGAAAAAGCCGATCGTGAACGAAGAGGACGAGATCGTCCCCGGCTACCGGATGAAGATCGGGATGAGCTGCGACCACCGGGTCGTCGACGGCGCGATCGGTGCGAATTACTTGAAAGCCCTCCGGCAACTGCTGGAAAACCCGTCGCTCCTTTTGCTCTAACCGCCGCCGGGCGACTCCACCCCGGCCGCGAAACAGCGGTCGGCGCGTAAGTAATCGGCATTTTCGTCACTGTAACCCGGACTTTCGCCGCTGTAACTGCGCTTCGCGCGTAAGTAATCGGCGGTTTCACCGGTGTAATCCGGCTTTGCGCCACTGCGCGACGCTGTTTCGCCACGATAATTACGCCTTGCCCCGATGTAATCGGCCGTTTCGCTGTAATTCTCAATTTCGCCGATGTCATTCGCAATCATGCGCCTGTAACCGCCATTTCGCCGATGTAATTACGCTTCGCTCGTATGTAATCGGCCATTTCGTCGATGTAAACGGCCTCCGGCACGGTCCAAATCCCGTTCGTTCTCAGATAATTACGGAAGTTTGGCCGTCTCAGTTCACGCCAGCTTGGAGTTCGTCTTTTAAAGTCGCGGTGAGGCCGTCAAAAGGGTTGTTCAGGAATATGTTCGCGCGGTGGGAAATTATCCGGCTCTTTTTGTGCTCTACAATATGATGGCTTGCCTGTTGCCGTCTTTTTTCAGATACTACCACCATGAGCCAATGCTTTGACGTTACAGACGTCCTCGAACTTTCGCGTGCATCTCTGGCTGAAACGGAAAAGCGCCTGAGCGAAATTCCAACGGATCTTTGTGCGCCGTTCTATGCAGAGGCGGATAAGCTGGAACAGCAACTCCTCGCAATCTACCGCACGGTGGTTCTGTGCGTGCGTAAGGAAGAAGACTTGGACAAGATTGCAGCATGGTGGGATGCGATGACCCAGTCCTGCGACGAAGTGGCCGCCCGTCTTCATACGCTCTGCCAGGTTCACCCCGAATGTGGTGCGGAGATCTTCTACGATAACGTCTTGGATCTTCGCAATCGATGCCACCGCCTGGCGAGCCTGCACCGCTAGAGCAGTGGAGCGCAGAAGAGCTTCCGCGTCTCGCTGAGCTTTACGACCGCTTCGCCCACGCCCTGGATCCTTTCGATGCCGGCCGTGACGTCGCAGAGCAAACCTTGAGTAGTGATATTACCGGTCTTTACGACTGTCTCTCCTCGCCTAAGCCGTCGCTACGCGACTTTCGCCGACACGTCATTGGTTTGTGCAAAAAGCATCTGAAGGCTTCAGACAAAACCTCCGCCCCATGAGGGTGTTTGATTTCCTCAGGCGGCCTCGGCGAGGGTGAGCCCGCAGCGGATCGCTTCTTCAATCTTTTCCCGCTCGCAGCCGTAGTCTTGCGCGAGTTCGTCGGCCGATTCGCCAGCTTTGAACCGTTCCGCGACCAGTTCTGCGGACGCTGCAGGGGTCGGTCTGTGTTAGATGCGTTCACGGCTTGGGCGGCTGTTCAGGCGCGATCAGATCCTCCGCGGCGACGATCTGCCACTGACCGTTTCTGCGCACCCAAGTGTCGGTCCAGACAAACCGACCGCGTTCCCCGCTGCGCCGCTCCCACGTCTCATAGCCCTGGGCGACAGCCGTGTCGCCGTAGAAGCGCACCTTCACTTCGTTCAGGTGATTGCTGACGAAATACTTTGGCGCGTCGCGCGTATCGGCGATCATTTTCGCCTTGTCGTAGAAGCGACCCTTCGGATCGATGCCGACAAAATCATCCGCTAAAATGCGCTCCAGCGCCCGGGTGTCTCCGGTCGCGACCGACTCGGCCCATTGCCGTGCACCCTCGATGATATAGCGCTCGGCCTCCACCTCGTCTCGTGCAGGCTCACAACTGCACAGGATCAAAGCGAGAAGGCCGACGGCTGAGGCGTGCTTTAGCATCTTACGAGAATGGAATGGACTGACAATGGAGCCGCTGGGAAGCGAGCGACATAGATCCATACACGAAGTGTGAGCTTGGGGGGGCCTGCGGTACACGCAGGTAGTGGCCCGCTTCCGCGATGCCGTAAGCAGGTAATTCCCTGATGTCCCTCTCGGCCGTTGTTTTCACTCTTCCGGCATCTTCTTCAAGATGGCTCGCAAGAGCAAGTCTGCGGTGAGAGGCTGCGGCCTCGGCGTGCGAAAGATCAGCGGCGGGTTCCAACTGCGGCCGTCGCCGTCATTTTTTGTCGGGGACGCGCGAACTGTGAAAGAAACGAAGCAACCAGGTGCCCTTTTGTTTCTGAAGAACCGCTGATTCCAGCCAAGTCACGTCCTTGGTGCCGGCGGCATCTGTGATCGAGCCGTGATTGACATACGTCACCCAGGCGAGGTCTTGGGAAATGTGGACTTCAGGTTCGTTCACGGTCCAGACGAAACTTTTGCCCGTGGCATGCGCCGCTTTGATCAGATCCATCAAGCCGTCACGTTGGAACCGCCCTCCAGCATCGAAGGCGTAGAAGTCGGGCGCGGTAACGGCGCGAAGTTTGGTGATATCTTCAGCCGCCAAAGCGGCAAACATGGAGCGGATGGCTTCCGTGACCTGAGCCTGATCGGCAGCCGACGCACCTGCCTGATCCGCGGCGACTGCGCCGATAGTTAATATCAGCAGCAAGGCTATGGCGTAAACGAAGGTGCGATATCTGGTCATGGTCATAGGTTCTGACGAGAACAAGGTCAGCACCGGACGATTACGAGCGGCGTTCATGAAACATATAGCTGGTCCACGGTTGGCTCCATCATGGTTAGGTCTCTTCAGCGTCGCAGTAAACTGACGCGAATCATAGGGAGCGTGTGCTTCAAAATCGCGAGATGATCAAACTCCTCTGACCCTGCCTCCAGATGCGCTTGAAACAGCGCTGCTTGAAATTGCCGCATTTCGGTCCCGGTCGGGTCACGGGTGAACTCAAGGTAATAATCCGAGTCCATGTCGAGGCCATCGTAGAACGGCCCACTCTGCAGTGACTCGAGATCGGCTAGCCTGGCGTGATCGAGCGCGTCCTCCACAACGGCGACGTAGCACATGTACGAGATAGTGTCATCGAAATGCCTCGGCGTCCACGCCGGCGCAAGTTCTTGGACTTGCGATCTGAGCTCTTCGAGCCGCTTCTCGTACCT
>JALYOR010000290.1 GCA_030856765.1 Verrucomicrobiota bacterium
GCGTAACAGCGCCCTCCTTGGGCGTCGATTTACCCAAGTAGCGAAAGTCCTTTAACTTTCCGCTGACGAATCGAGGCGGTCTGCGTAGAGGGTAGCATTGAGACGGACTGCCCTTTCCATAACCCCAACGCGGATTCGGGATTATCAGTAATTCTGTGTTACCTGCCCACGGCCAGGCGGAGGCCGTACTAGGCGTTTTTTCAAAGACGGCCGGGTGGCGCAAACCTTTTTTGAGCGGTGCAAGATTGAACTTCAAAATCATGGAATCGCGGCGTTCGCTCTCTCCGAGTCCCTCCGTGTGGAGGCGATCGAGTGCTCGGAGAAACTCGCGGAGGTCGATGGGACCCTTCGAGATGCAACGAAGTTCTTCCTGGCCCACGTTCGCAACCTCCGGCAGAGCAGCAGGACAAGCGAGGTTATCAGCGAACTGCTCGCAGCCCGCAGAATTGACGGATGTTCCAAACGCTACCTGGATGATCTGCGCGTTCGGCTCGGCCGGTTCGCCGCCGATTTCGGGGAGCAGATTGTTGTCGAAATTTCGGGACGCGAGGTCGACGACTGGCTCCGCGGTCTTCCGGTAGGCGGGGTGACGCGAAACACCTTCCGAAGGCGGTTAAGCACGCTTTTCGGCTACGCGAAAAAACGAGGTTACTTGGAGGTGAACCCGATCGGGAATGTAGAACGCGCGAAAGAACATTCGGCGTCCATTGGGATCCTCGTCCCGGAAGAGGTAGAGCGATTGCTCAGGACTGCGCAGCCGGCAATGGTGCCTTTTTGGGCCATTGGAGCATTCGCGGGACTGCGCACAGCAGAGATTCAGAGACTAACATGGGGCGATGTTGACCTCGAAGGTGGGTATGTCGAGGTCAAGGCCGCCAACTCAAAGACCGCCGCACGTCGTTTGGTGACGATCCAGCCCAATTTGCGAGCATGGTTGGCCCCCCATGCGCTTCCGCGTGGCGCCGTTACCCCATCAAACTTCCAGGCCTGCTCAAAGCTCGATCGCCAGCGAGCCGCGCTGTTGACGGCCTGGCCTAACAACGCGTTGCGTCACTCTTTCGCGTCATATCATCTCGCAGTATTCGGCGATGCGGCGAAACTCGCCCTCGAGATGGGCAGCTCCACCCGGCACCGGCCCAAATCCTTTGACGAATAGCTGACAAATAGACTGCGTTTTGGCGCATTTTCGTGCGTTTTCCTGCGCGAACTTAGTTTTGTCCGATTGAAACGCATCCCGCTCGTCCTCCGACTTTTAGAGGGAATTTGCAGTGGCTACCCCGCATGGATTCGAACCATGAATAACGCCTCCAAAGGGCGCTGTGTTACCGTTACACCACGGGGTATCTTTTCGCGGCTGCGTCCCTTGCCACTCCTTCAGCGGCAACGGCGTAGCGCAACGAATCTTTAGAGCGCAAACGGCAATTCGCAACTTCGCCCGCGCGCCCGCGACTTGTGGACCCGCAACTCACAACGTGCCCGCGCGCCGTTTCCGGTTAGGTTGCGCCCTGTGAAATTGAGACCTGCAAAATTTCGGGTGCCGCCCGGTGGCAAGTGGTCTCTCGACGCTGCGCCCACCGAAACGCAACCTTTTTACAAATCCAAGGCGCATTATCGCGAGTTGCTCGCGCAGCAGATCGAGGAACTCACCGCCCTACAGAGTCTGCTCTACGCCCACAATCGCTATGCGCTCCTGCTCATCTTCCAGGCCATGGACGCGGGCGGCAAAGACAGCGCGATCAAGCACGTCATGTCGGGCGTAGATCCGCAGGGTTGCCAGGTTTTCAGCTTCAAAAAACCCAGCGCGGACGAACTCGATCACGACTTCCTTTGGCGCACCACCTGCCGCCTTCCGCAACGCGGTCACATCGGGATTTTTAATCGTTCCTATTACGAGGAAGTCCTCATCGTGCGCGTGCATCCCGGGATTCTGGCGTTGGCCAACCTCCCGGCTGAACTGGTGGACGAGAAGACCCTTTGGACACAGCGATTTCGATCGATCAACGACCTGGAACACCATCTCCATCAGAACGGCACGCGGGTTTTAAAATTCTTCCTTCACGTCTCCAAAGACGAACAGCGCAAGCGCTTCCTCGCCCGGCTCGATGGTCCGGATAAAAACTGGAAGTTCGAAACCGGCGATCTCCAGGAACGCAGTTTCTGGGATCAATACATGCACGCCTACGAAGAGTGCCTGCGCGCGACCAGCACCAAGGACGCGCCTTGGTATGCGATCCCGGCGGACGACAAGAAGAATGCGCGCCTCATCATTTCCTCGGCGATCGTCGAGACCCTGCAGAGCCTGCCCATGAGCTATCCGCAGCCGAGCGATGCCCATCGCAAGGAGCTCAAGTCGATCGCCAAGCTGCTGATTAAAGAAGAAAAGTCCTAGCCACGGATTCGTTAGGCGAAGCACTTCAGGATCCAGTGATATGACCCCGTCTCGTCTCGATTTTCGCCTCGAAGCGGAGGCGGCCGGTTCGCGGGCAAGGGCCGCGACCTTTCGCACCCTGCATAACGAAGTGCAGACGCCGCTCTTCATGCCCGTCGGCACCAAGGCGACCGTCAAAGCCCAGCTCCCGCGCACCCTGGAGGAGGCGGGAACGCAGATCCTGCTCGCCAATACCTACCACCTCCTGCTCCGTCCCGGGGCGGAAGTGTTTCGCCGCACCGGCGGCATCCACGGTTTCATGAGCTGGGACCGCGGCGTCCTGACCGACTCCGGGGGGTTTCAAATTTTCTCCCTCCCGCATGCGCGCTCGATGAGCGAGGAAGGCGCGGTTTTCCAAAGCTACGTCGACGGCCAAAGCATTCTGCTCAGCCCGGAGCTGAGCATTGAGACACAAAAGGCGATCGGGAGCGACATCATGATGGCGCTCGATCAATGCATTGCCTCGACCGCCGATGAAACGAGCGCGCGGACTGCGCTCGGCGTGACGCATCGTTGGGCGGCGCGCAGCCTGGCCGCCCGGGGCGATTCGCCGCAATCGATCTTTGGCATCGTGCAGGGCGCGCTCTTCCCGGAGCTGCGGCGGGAAAGCGTGGCAACGTTAGGTGAAATGTCCTTCGATGGTTTTGCCATCGGCGGCCTCGCGGTGGGTGAGAGCCGCAGCGAGCGCGAAGACGTTTGCGAATTCACCGCGCAGCTTCTCCCGGCCGAAAAGCCGCGCTACCTCATGGGCGTCGGCACGCCGCTCGATATCCTCGAAGGTGTCCATCGCGGAGTGGACATGTTCGATTGCATCATGCCCACCCAGCTCGCCCAGCGCGGCGCGGTCTTCACTTCGCGCGGGTTCCTTCAAATGCGGCGCGGGGTTTACAAATACTCCAACGACCCGCTCGACCCGGAGTGCAATTGCCCGACCTGCGCCCGCTATTCGCGCGCCTATCTTCATCATCTTACCAAAGCGAGCGAGACATTAGGCTGGCAGCTCCTCGGTAAGCACAACATCCACTTCTATCACCAGCTAATGCGCGATATCCGGGCGAGCATTCTGGCCGGCCGCTTTGCCGAATTCTATCAAAAGAAACGCCCCCTCCTGCAGGAATCGGATCGTGAATATCCGGTCACACGTCCCAAGCCGGCGCGGCAGAAATCGAAATCGTTGGGCAACTACGAGGTCCACATCGCGCACGAAGGTTTCGCCAGCATCCGGCAGGTTTCCTCAGGCGAGATCATGCACATGCGCACTCCGCCGATGGAGGAAGCGCATAGTCTTTACATCGAGCAATCGCGGCTCGCCGAGCGGCTTCGGGCGCTCAGCCCTGAGCCTCTCGTCATCTGGGATGTCGGCCTGGGCGCGGCGGCGAACGCCATGGCGGCGATCCAATGCTTCGAAGCACAGGCCTCGTTAGGCGAAGTTCGTCCGCTCCAGATTATCAGCTTCGAGAATGACCTCGACTCGCTGCGGCTCGCGCTGCGGCATGACGATAAATTCCCCTATCTCCGTCACGGTGGTCCCGCCGGGATCCTGGAGCGGGGCGCATGGCAATCGAAGCGGTTCTCCGGCCTCGACTGGTTGCTGGTGCAGGGCGATTTCCTCGCCACGGTCGCGCAGGCGCCCCTCCCGCCAGACCTGATTTTCTACGACATGTTCTCGAGCCGAACCCACGGCGAACAATGGACGCTTGAGATTTTCCGCGGGCTCTTTGGCGCCTGTGCGGGACGGGCAGTGGAACTCTTTACCTATAGCTACTCGACCGCGGCGCGCGCCGCGCTCCTCGCCGCCGGCTTTTACGTGGCCAAAGGTCGAAGTGCCGGAACAAAGGAAGAAACTACGATCGCGCTCACCCCGCCCGCACTCCCGACGTCCCATCCTCATCAACTGCTCACCCTCGACTGGCTCGGACGCTGGAATCGCTCGGGCGCAAAGTTTCCTGCTGAAATTGCGCCGGAGCAGCGGCCAGCCTTCGAAATTTTGATTCGGCAGCATCCACAGTTCCGGTCCGTCGGAGATTCTTTCGTTAGGCCGGTTTTGCATTGAGCCGAGCTAGCCTTTAACGCTAACGGGCGTATTGAATCCTCTTCTTGCTCGCCTGGTCGCGAATCGTCTCCGCCACCTTCTCGTCGAAAGCGTCGCCTTTGCCGGCGGCAGCGAGGCGTTTGTTCTCTTCCTTGAGATAGGAGTCTCGCTTCTTCGTCAGCTCCGTAATCTCCTTCGCCAAAGCGGCGCGATCCTGACGGGTTTTGGCGATCCGCCTTTCCAGCTCGCCACGGCTCAGGTCCTGAAATTCTGCCGGCAGATTCTTTTTATCGAGCGACTCGAGTTTGGCCTTGTTGCTGGCCAGAGCGTCGAGTAATTCGCCGGCGCCTTGGACGGTCTTGTGGGTGCGCGCGTTGTAGCTGAGCCGGTCGGCGACTGCGGCCGCTGGAGCGCTTTCAGAGGCCGCTTGTTTCGCGGCTACTTCGCCCCGGAGATCCTTATCGCCGTAAGGGATCAAGGTCGCGCCCACCTTGGTATTCAACTCAGCCAGCTTGGCATCCATCGGGGTGCTTACCACCGCCATATTGCCCGATTGCGCGATGGCGGCATAGCGACCTTCCGATAACTTCGCGATCTCCTGCCAGATCGGCGTCGTCTCGGACATCGCGCCACATTGCACCGTGTTGATGACCAAGTCCTTCTGCGCTGCCATCCGGCAAAGCTCGGGATACTTCGGGGCGTCGGCGTAATCCATGTGCGGAGGCGCGTCGCCAACCAGGAAGATGATCTTGAGGACATTACGATCCTGGCTCCACGACATCTGATTGATCCCCGCGGCCAGTGCTTCGTTAACCGATTCCGGACCATCGCCGCCACCTTCCGCGGAGAAGCCGCGCAGGTTGCCGTAGATCGCGTCGATATCGTCGGTCAGCGAGAAGGATTTCACGACATACGCATCACCTTTGTCGCGATAACCGATGAGGCCGAGTTTCAGTTCGGGCGTCGGTTTGGCGCTGATCATCTCGTTGGCGATCGACCAGATCTTTTGTTTCGCGCCTTCGATCAGGCCGCTCATCGATCCGGTCGTATCGAGAACGAAGCAGACTTCGATTCGCGGTTTTGCGATCACGGGTTCTGGTTTGGTTGCCAGGGCCGGCGAGCAGGCAAGGATGAGAGCGAGTAGTTTTAGTATTGTTTTCATAGGTTCGTTAGTCAGTGATTTCGTAAGTCGTGTTGTCGAGTACGAGCAGAATGTTTTGGCCGAGCGCCATCCACGGCGCGGCCTCGGGATGCTTCCTGAGGAGAGCGAAATAGGCGTCGGAGTTGAACTGCACGCGCTCCCGCTTGCTCGTGTTCTGTGCGTTGCTGTCGACCCACTGTTTGCCGTTCTGGAAAAAGTTGCGGCCGCTGACAAACTTCGATTGCTGGGTGTATTGCGTGATCCGCTTTGCTTCCGGCGGCGCGGCTGGTGCGCCCGTCAAGCCGAGGCCACGCGATGATTCGGCCGCCCCAGCTGAGATCGAGGCCCCAGCTTGCTCGGCGTATTTGAAGAGGTTCTGACTACGGGCGTTGGCGACCGCGTCGGCGCCTTCTTTCTTATCCTTGAAGCCCGACCATGCCTTGGCCACCCCGTCGAGCACTGGCGCGTCGGCGCTCATTTGTCTCAGCGAACGCGAGGCGGTTGGGACGTCACGACGCGCTTCATCTTCAACAATGAGGTAGGCAGTGTAAGGAGTGACGATCCCGTATTTCCGAGCCAAGTCCGTCGCCTCGTCGCGTAGCTCACGCGTCTCGCCGTGCAGGCGGATTTCATCCAGGAGGAAGCCGACCCGGCGCGTGGCCCAGAGGCGTGGGACAAACTCATTCGACGGCGCCCGATCTTCGAAGTGGACTTTGTAGGTGAAAATCTGTTCGCGGCCAGAAGCGGTCCCGGTGAGCTTCGCTTCGACCTCGCCCGATCCACTGTAGGAGCCGGCGACAACCAGTTGATCACCCTTGAACAAGTCCGGCAATGCCGCCGGGTACATCTTGCTTGTCCGGACACCCCCGTTGAACGCCAGTCGGAGATTCGTTAGGGCCGGTTCTTTGATGCGGGTGTAGAAGTTCGAGACTTTGACTTCGAGATCTTCATCCGCGAGCACGTATTGGCTAAAGGCACGCGTATTCTCGGCGATCTGATCGAGCAGCTGTGTGTTCACGTCCGACCCGATCCCGAAGGAAAAGATCCGGGCGGCGTTTGTCTTCTTAACTTCGGAAACGATCTCGGTTGGGTTGCGTGTGCCAACGGTCGGCAAGCCATCGGTCAGGAAGATGACCACGAATGGTCGGTCGCCCGCCCCGGAGTGCATCTTCAAGGCAGTCGTCAGGGCATCGGCAATGGCCGTGCCTCCAATCGGCTTTAAGGCGTCGATAAAGTCCGTCGCCCGTTTACGATCGGAAGTGTCCGCCGCCATCAACTTCCCGAAGAGCGGTTCCGCTTCGGTCGAGAAGCGCACGATCTCGAAGCGATCCTCCGCGTTCAAATTCTCGACGCAGAACTGCAGCGCCTTTTTCGCCTGTTGCAATTTCGCGCCGGCCATCGAGCCGGAGGTATCGACGACGAAGACCACATCCTTGGGCGACGGTTTCGCTTCTTTCGCCACGGTCGGGGCGGCGAGGAGAAGGAAGTAGCCATCTTCGCCCTCGGTCTTATGGGTTAGCAGACTCAACCCGATGTCGTGCGCGGCCGTGCTGTAGACGAGTTGGAAATCGGTCTCCGGCTTTTCGTTCGTCGACTCATAACCGACCACGGCACGATTCGCTACGTCACGCTTGATTTCAACCTTGTGACTGGGCGAATAGATCGACGCCAGCGGCTGCGCCGACTTCAGGTCGACCTTCATGCTCAGGCTCTTGATCGGCTGCGCGGAGAATTTCTCCGTGCTCATCGGATAGGTGTATGTGACGGAACCGTTGTCCGATCGCAGCAGCTCCGAGTAAGTGATCTTGATCGGCTTGCGGCTGCGCGGCTCGATCGGGTAAATGCGCACCTTGAAGAGGTCGCGCCCCGCGTATTCCAGCAAAGCCGGGTCACGCATCTTGCGCACGATATCTTCGTAAATCTGGCGGGCCTTGTCGGCTGAGAGAAGCTCGGCCTCCACCATTTTGCCACCGATTTCCATGCTCAGCTTGTCGATGTGCGCGTCCTTCGGGACCGGAAACATGTAAGTTCCTTCCAGCCGTTGATCGTTAGGATTGTAAAACTCCTGATCGATCGAAGTGACCGCCACCTGGCCATCGATCTGGACGTTGACGTGGTGGCTCGTCACCTCGAGCGGCGCGAAAGGGAAATGCCCGGGCGGCACGGAGACCGGGCCTTCGATCACGATGAATCCGTCGCCTTTTATTTGCGGCAACAAACCGAGCAGGCAACCAACGAGGAGAAGGAGCGATTTCGCGTTCATGGAGGATTAGTCGGCATCGCTCCAAGAATGCTCCCGCCATTCTTCTTTCGCCTTGTCATCCCGAGCCGCGCAGACGGCGAGGGACCTCACAATTGCAATTGATGTTAGCAACTAGAAGGTTGGTCCGTCGCCAACAGCGGGATCCCTCTCCGCGCTCCGCCGGATCGGGATGACAAACTGCGAATGAATTGCGAACGTTAGGCCGGTGGGAGATTTTGTGATTCGGTCGGATCAGTGTGATTTTGCGGCCGATGAATGCGCGCCCATCTGCGGGGAAAGGCCTCGGAACGCCCGAAGCCGAAACGGATCTCATCGAGCGCTGTCGCGCGGGCGACGCGGAGGCGTGGGACGTTTTGTTTGATGCCTATTACGCCACCGTTGCGCGCTTCGTCTTCCAGCTTTCCTCGGAGTTTAGTCACGAGGACACGGAGGAGATTTGCCAGGAGACCTTCCTTTCCGTCGTCCGCAGCCTGCCTTCGTTTCAAGGCAAGAGCTCTTTCCAAACCTGGCTGCTCCGGATCGCGGCCAACAAGGCGATGGATTTTCGGCAGAAGACGCATGCCGTCAAACGCGGCGGTCATAGCGTCCACCTCCCGCTTGGCGTTCAGTCTGATGGTGAAACTCCGCCGATCGATCCGCCCAGCGCGCGTCTCGGTCCGGATGGGCTGCTCTTGCAATCTGAAACGTGCCGCCTCGTTAGGCAAAGCCTCGACCGCCTGAGTGCGCCCTGCCGGGAAATCATCGAGCTGCGTTACTACGGCGACCTGAGCTACGAAGAGATCGCCTCGGAGCTGGACCTCAATCCCAAGACGGTCAGCTCGCGCCTGAGCAAGTGCCTCGACCGTCTCAGCGCGATCGCAAAAGATTTTTTTCCGTCAACGGATCACTTGCCGTCTAACTTACTGTGATGCCGCCCGAACCAGAGAAACCGATCGAGGAGCTGCTTGAAGCTTCCGCGCAATCGCGGCGGGCTGCGTTTGGCGACGATCCGAAGATGCCGAACCCGATGCGTGCCCGGTTGCAGGACGAGGTCGCGCGGACTGCTCGGGAACGCGCGCCAGAATTGCGCGCGCCTTGGTTTGTTATTAGGTGGCCGCGCCTGGCCTTGGGAGCGGCTTTCGCCAGTGTCTTAATCGCGACCGCACTCACTTTCTGGCGGGCGCAACAAATTCCCGTAACCGACACACGATTAGCGACGGGGTCCTCCTCGGCAGCGCCGGAAATGAACCGGGCGGAGAGCGCCGATCGCCCGGCAGAGTTGACCTTGCAGCAGGCGCCAGAGGACTTAGAAAAGTCGGAAGTAAACGCGGAAGCAACCGCGGGCGCCGGCGAGGAAAAAACTCTTCGGTGGGCGAAAGCGGCTCCGGCGAGCCAACCGGCGTTGGAAAACTCCCGGTCCTCTTCTTCCGGTGCAAAATTTGCAGACTCTGCCTCAGTCACACAAATGCGCGATGCGGCCAGCGCGAATATGAAGCAGCAATTTTCGCAAGCCGCGGCCAACAAGTTGACTGGCGACGCCAAGGCGCCAAGGGCACCGAAGATCCTGGATAATTTTCAGGTCGAACAAAACGGCAGCGACCTTCGCATCGTGGAGGATGACGGCTCCACTTACGCGGGCCGAATCGAACCGCTGGCCGCCAATGACATTCGCAATTTACTGAAGGATAAAGAGGCCGCTCCGGCCGCGGCGGCAGCGAGGCGAACCGACGCCCTGACGACCGAGCCTAACAATCAATTTTATTTCCGAGCCAGCGGCTACAACGCCCGCTTGCAAAAGTCGCTCGTTTTCGAAGGCAAATACATCGTCGCCACATCGATGCCAAATCCCGAAGTCGCTGCCAGGAAAAGCACCGGGCAAGCGGCGGCTCGAATCGTTGGCACGGCCAAGGTTCCTGGCGAACCGCCGGTGCAGATCGATGCCGTTGCGGTCCCACCGCTCTGAGGAAGTTAGGGGCGCGGCGGCGGCTCCGCCTTCTCCGCGTAGGGACCAGCCTCAAGCAGCCGGTTAATTCCGCCCTGATTCCGCTTCAGCGCTTTCATACTCCAATGGATGTGGCCGGGCGAGCGCGTGCCTTGCCGCGTCAGTTCGATCTGATCGACGATTTCGCGCGCGGGGCGCTTCGAACCGATGCGTTCGGTGGCGATGCCGGGCCAGACCGGTTTGCCGGGGCTCTGCGCGCGCCACCAATTGAGCAAAACCGGAAAGCTTTGGTCCGCCGGCTTGATGCTCCAGTAAAGCTGCGGCGCCAGATAGTCGCACCAGCCTTCCGCGAGCCATTTGCGCGAATCGGCGTAGAGCTGGCCGTAGGCGTCGAGACCGGCTTTCGTGGTCGGCGGAACGCCGGGACGCCAGATACCAAACGGGCTGATCCCGACCCGGGCGCGCGGCCGGATCACTTTGACCGTCCGATAAAGAGTGCGGACGAAATCATTGATGTTATCCCGCCGCCAATCGGCCCGGCTCATCCCGCTTTTACTCCCGTAGCGGCTCCAGGTCGCTTCGTCCGGAAAAGTGGCACCGGACTTGAGCGGATAGGGATAAAAATAATCGTCGATATGAATGCCATCGACGCCATAACGCCTAACGATCTCGCTGACCACATCGATCACGTAGGCGCGCGCGTCCGGATCGCCCGGATCGATCCAGAGCTGCTTCCCGAACCGACGGACCCATTCCGGATGGCGTTTCGCAACATGATTGCTCGGTAACGCCCCGCCTGCATGGATGGCGGCGCGAAAGGGATTTATCCAGGCATGCAACTCCAGCCCGCGTGAGTGCGCCTCGGAGATGGCGTAGTCGAGTGGATCATAGCCGGGCGAGACGCCCGCTTTGCCGGTGAGAAATTCCGACCACGGCTCGGTTCGCGAGGCGTAGAGTGCGTCGCTCGCCGGACGCACCTGCAGGAGAATGGCATTGAGTTTGAGCGCCGCGGCGCGGTCGAGCAGGGCGCGGAGTTGCGCTTTTTGTTCCGACTCGGAAAGCCCGGGGCGGGAGGGCCAGTCGAGATTGTAAACCGTCGCAACCCAGGCGCCGCGAAATTCCTGGTCCGCCGCCTCCGCTCGCAACGCGAGAAGGCTCAACGCAAAAATGAAATAGCCTAACGATCGTTGAATTCGCACCGTTTACTTTAGCGCAGCGGCCACCGCTGCAGGAAATATTTCGCTCACTTCGCCCTCCAGGCGCAAGCCCACGCACTCATGTCCGTCGTGCTCCGTCGCGCCGCGATTGATGATGACGTAGAGCGCGCCCCGCCGAGCCGCGAGGATCGGAAACGAAGCCGCGGGATAAACCGACAGAGTCGAGCCGAGCGCGACGACGAGATCCGCCTCCCGAGCGGCGTCGTTCGCTCGTTTCAGTTCCCGAGCATCAAGACTCTGACCGAAGCTGATCGTGGCCGGCTTGAGGAAACCGCCGCAGGCACAGAGCGGCGGCTGGCCGCTGACGCGGAAGGAATCGAAGTGCGGCTGCGGGTTAGTCCGCTTGAGGCAGCTCTGGCATTCGATGAGCGAATTGGTGCCGTGAATTTCCACCAGCCGCGCCGCGCTTGTGCCCGCGAGCGTGTGCAGACCGTCGATGTTCTGCGTCACGACCATTCGCACTTTGCCGGCTTCTTCGAGCCGGACGATGGCGTGATGGACGTCGTTAGGCTGGGCCAGGCGGAACGAAGCCCAGGCTTCGAGTTTATAACCCAATGCTCGATCCGGGCCGCCTCCGAACGCATGAAATCGTCGTAGTAGACCGGTTTCCTTTTCGTCCAAACGCCCTGCGGTCCGCGAAAATCGGGAATCCCGCTTCCGGTGGAAATGCCGGCGCCGGTGAAGACGAGAATCCGACGGGCGGCCTGCAGGAATTTAACGAGATCGGCTGATGACATGACCAGGCTGAAGGCTCCGAAGGAAGAGACACGACTATTGAGGAACTTTGATCGCTTCGATCCCCGCAGCCTGAAGCTCGGAATTCAAATCCGCCATTTCCGGCTGCAACGATCGCCATTGTTCGAGGGCTCCTTTGGTATCACGCTGCAGATCGCTTAGCGCCGCCTCTTGCGCGGGCGTCGGCGCAGCGTCCCCATCCTGCAGATCGCGGTAGAGTTTTTCGACCTTGCTCAGCACGTCGAGCCCCAGCGCATCGCCCGCGCGGACGTCGGCTGGATTCGCGAACGCCTCCAGTTGTTTTCCCAACGCGGCGACTCGCTCTTTGAGCGGATTTTCGCCGGCTCGCTCCTTCGCTTTCGCGACTTCTCCAACGAGCGCCTGGTAGGGTTTGCCGATCGGTTTGAGCTGAGCGCGGAGATCGTAGAGAGCCTTTGAACTCTCAAACTGATTCTGCAAATCAGCGGTCGTCGCTTGCACTCGTGGGTCCATTTTTAGCGGCAGCGGCTGGGTGAGGCTCTTGCCGCCCGCCGTCAGCACTACGGAATAATCTCCCGACACCACCCACGGCGCGGTCGGCTCGGGCGCGGTCTTGTGCGGGATCGCGGTCATGGGGTATTGCGGAGTGATGTCGGGGAGCGGTGTGCCGTGCATGTCCCAGAAGAAACGATGGAGACCCGGCTTCTCCGATAACGATTGCGGCGGTTTCACCCAGTAACGCGGGATCTTTAGTTTTGGGTCCGGGGTCGGAACCGGATCGGTGCTGGCATAACGACGCACCGTTTCTCCCTTCTCGTTTTTAATCTCGAGCGCGACCGGCCCGATGGCATCGCTCCCTAACGAATAGTCGATCATCGCGCCTTCCGGCGGATTCTCGCCCACCGGTTCGTCGGGCGGGAGCGGCGTG
>JALYOR010000316.1 GCA_030856765.1 Verrucomicrobiota bacterium
GAAGAGAGTCACGATGATGGCCGAGCCGGTGATCATGGCGGCGTATTCGCCGAGGAAGAAGAGAGCGAATTTCATCGAGCCGTATTCGGTGTGATAGCCGCCCACCAGCTCGGTTTCGGCTTCCGGCAAGTCGAAGGGGAGGCGGTTTGTTTCCGCGAAAATCGCAATCGTGAAGACGACGAAAGAGATGAACATCGGGATGGCGAGAAGCCATTTCCAGATGTCGCCCCAGTGGCCGATGAAGGGTGCGATCATCCAGCCGTTCGCGATTTGATATTGGACGATGCTGGTCAGGCGCAGTTGCCCCACGAGGAGGAAAATGGGAATGACCGCCAGCCCTAACGAGAGCTCGTAGGAGATCATCTGGGAGGTGGCGCGAACCCCGCCGAGGAACGGATATTTCGAATTCGACGACCAGCCGGCGATGACGATCCCGTAGACGCCTAACGATGCGATGGCGAAGACGTAAAGGACGCCGACGTTGATATCCGCGATCACCATCGGCACGCCGAACAGGGTGCTGCCGAAGGGCACCACCGCGATCGTCATGATGGCCGGCACCATCGCGAGGCAGGGTGCCAGCCAGTAGTAGAATTTGTTCACGTTGGCTGGGGTGAAATCCTCTTTCAGGATAAATTTCATGGCGTCAGCGACCGGTTGGAAAAGGCCGGCGGGCCCCACGCGATTGGGGCCCAGGCGATCCTGAATCAGCGCACTTACGCGCCGCTCCGCGTAGACGCTGTAAGAGACCATCGGGAGGATGATGAGGAAAACGATCCCGAAAATCTTGAGCAGCGAGGTAAGGACTAGAAAAGTCATTTCATTCGGGGAGCGCATGCGACTCGCGTGCTGTTTCCGGCGACTCGCCGGAAACATGGGGTTGGTGTAGCTGACGGCCAAATCGGGACTGATGAAGGTGATCGCTCGTCGAAGAACAATTCGGCGAGTCGCCGAACTGAGCACGCGGGTCGCGTGCGCTCCCCGAAGCTGTCGCCATCATTGCTGGCAGGATCATTGCGGATGCTTCTCCTTTTCACGCTCACGCACTTTCTCCTCCGCCGGCTCGCCGGGAGGATCGGGAGCCTTGTCAGCGTTGATCACCTGCACCCCAAGGTCGCTGATTCGGCTCAACGTTAGGCCGCGAAGCTCCGGCACCGCTTCGCTCATCTGCCGGAAGACATCCTCGATCGTGTAGATGCCGTTGCCGCCGGAAGTGGCCTGGAGCAGGTCGCGTAGAATTTCCCAATCGTCCCGCGCCTGGCCGGGACCGCGGACCGCCGGGTTGAGCCGTTGCAACCGGCCTTTGCCGTTGATCATCGAGCCGCGTTTCTCGGCGAAGCCTAACGACGGCAGGACCGCGCTGGCGAAGCGGGTGGCTTCGTTCGAGAGCAGATCCATCGCGATGAAAACGGGCAGGCGCTCGAGAAAGTCGGTCGTGATTCCACAGTGCAGCGGGTTTTCGCCTAACGAAATCAAGGCCTTTATCTGGCCCGACCAAACCGCCTCCTTGAGATGGGAAAGAACCGCGCCCGACTCCGAGGCCACGCCCAACAGTTGGGCGCCGTTGCTATTGGGGTTGCGATCCTCGCTCAGGAGAATGTCGTCGCCGGGGCCGCGGCGGGGAACGATATCGAGGAGGGTCACGCCTAACGACTTGGCGAGCCGCGTTGCGAGCCAAAGTTCCTCGTTCGTCATCCGGCCGGAGGCGAGAATGGCGATTTGCCACCCGACAAACGGTTTCAACTGCGCCGCGATTTGTTCGATTGCGCTCGGCCAGGTGGTGGGTTGCAGCTTGTTGTCTTCGCGCACCAGCGGCTCAAGCAAGCGGCCTTCGCTTTGCAGGTAGTCGAAATTGAGGCGCCCGTAATCGCACATCCAGCACGAGTTTACGGCGTCATTCTCGCGCGGAGTCTGGCGATGGATCACGCCTTCGCGGCTGCCGATCAGGGTGTTGCAGCCGGTCGCGCAACTGGTGCAAAAGCTCTTCGTCTCCCTCAGAAACCAGACGCGCATCTTGAAGCGGAAATCCGTGGAAGTAAGCGCGCCGACGGGACAGATGTCGACCGTGTTGAGCGAATAATTGTTCTCTAACCTTTTGCCCGGATGCGCCGTGAGCACGGTGTGGCTGCCGCGGTCGATAAACCCGAGCACGTCGTCCTTGGCAATCTCTTTCGAGAAGCGAATACAGCGCGAGCAAAGGATGCAGCGTTCGTCGTCGAGCGTGACGCGCGGCCCCAGCTCGACGTTCTTTGGTTTCTTCACCTTGTTCTCGAGGAAGCGCGAATCCTGGCGGCCGTACTCAACGCTAAATTCCTGAAGACGGCATTCACCCGCCTGGTCGCAGATCGGGCAGTCGAGCGGGTGATTGATGAGGAGGAACTCCATCACGCCGCGCCGGCATTCCTCGACCAGCGGCGAGTTTGTGCGGACACCGAGACCTTCGGAGACATCGCTCGCGCAGGAGATTTGCGGACGCGGCATCCAGTTGATCTCGGGTTTGCCGTCGGAACCGATGACCGGTTTGCGATCGGGGCCCGTCTTGGGCATGCCCATTTCGATCAGGCACATCCGGCAGTTGCCAGGGGAAGAGAGTTTCTTGTGGTAACAATAGCGCGGCACGTAGCTGCCGGCCTGCTCGCACGCCTCGATCAGGCGGGTGCCTTTGGGAAACTGATGCCAAACGCCGTTGACTTGGACGTTGACCATGGGGGGAGCGTCGGATTTTTGCGAATCGGGCATGGGTTTTTCAGGAAAGCAGGCAAATAGAGAGGGTGGCAATCGGCCGATTCTTTAAAGTGGAAGCCGCCTTTGTGCGGCGATGAACAGCGTGGCCACCGCGGGGATCGGGGCACAAAGGCCCCTCCCGCATTGGTGAATTTCGGAAAGCGCGAGTCTTCATATCATTCCAGCGGCGCCGGCTTTCTCCCAGCCTGGATCGTGGGCGAGGGGAGCGGTGGGGATGGTCGGTTCGTTGATCAGTTCCTCCGGCGTGTATTCCGGCGGGAGGGGCGGCGGGAGCGGTTTTTGGGCGCGGCTGGCAAATTCGTCAGGGAATTTGTCGAGGAAACTTTGAGTGGGCCAGGCGCACGCTTCGCCGAAGGCGCAGATGGTGCGGCCGGCGATGTTGTCGGCCACGTTTTTCAAGGTCGCAGGATCCTGGATGACGCCGCCGCCTTCCAGCATGCGCTGGGTGATTTTCTTCATCCAGAGCGAGCCTTCGCGGCAGGGCGTGCACTGGCCGCAACTCTCGTGGGCGTAGAATTCGTTGATGTTGTTCAACGTCCAGACCATGTCGCGCGAATCATCCAGCACGATCACGCCGCCGGAGCCGGCCATCGAGCCGGCTGCGGCCAGCGAATCGAAATCCATCGGGATTTCTTCGAGCGAAACTTCGCGGTCCTTGAGTTTGAAGGTGTCGCCCGCGCGCAAAATTTTGGCCGAGCTTCCACCGGGAATAACTGCCTTGATCCTGCGGCCCGGCTTGGGTCCGCCGGCCATCTCGTTGATTACCTGTCCCATGTTGAGGGCGCCGACTTCGATCTCGAAGTATCCCGGCCTAACGACATCGCCGCTGACGCAGACGATGCGGGTGCCGGTATTATTAGACCGGCCGATCCGCCCGTACTCCGCGCCGCCCAGCTCGATGATGTGCTTCACGTGGCAGAGCGTCTCGACGTTATTCACGATCGTCGGACACATGTAGAGACCGAGCACGGCGGGGAAATACGGCGGCTTGATCCGTGGGTAAGCACGCTTGCCTTCGAGCGATTCGATCAAGCCGGTTTCTTCGCCGCAGATGTAGGCGCCGGCACCGCGGTGAACGTAAAATTCCACATCGAAACCAGTGTCGAGCATGTTGCGGCCGAGAAAATCTTTAGCGCGCGCTTCTTCGATCGCCCGCTCGAGGATCTTCGCGCCCTTGGGAAATTCGCCGCGGATGTAGATGTAGGCGGTGTGAACCTTGAGCGCGAAGCAGCTGATCAGCATGCCCTCGATCAACTGATGCGGATCCTGGTGTATGATATAGCGATCCTTGAACGTGCCCGGCTCTGATTCGTCCGCGTTGCAGATGAGGTAGACCGGCTTGTGCTCGTCGGGTTTAATGAAGCTCCACTTCACCCCGCAAGGGAAACCGGCACCGCCGCGACCGCGGAGGCCCGAGGTTTTCACCTCATTGACGATCTCGGTTCGCGTCATTTTTACCGCGGCCTTGAGCTGCTCGTAGCCGCCGTTCTTGAGGTAGCAATCGATGTCGGTGGTGTATCCGTCGCGGCCGATGTTTTTGAAGATGAGCCGGCGTTCGAGCGGGTGAGGAGGACGCGAGGGAGTTTCGAAAGAGCTGTCATCCCGATCCGCCGCAGGACGGAGAGGGGCCTCGCGAGCAACGTGCGACGTTTTTTCCGCAGCCGCGCCGAGCGACGCTTGCGAGGTCCCTCTCCGCGCTTCGCCGGATCGGGATGACAGAGCTGTCGGTGAGGCCGCGCGCTGCGTGTCGAGGAGCGTTTCCGCGGAGTCTGCCGTGATCTGTTCGCGCAGCTCGTCGTCTATCATGCAGACCGGCGCGGTCCCGCAACTGGCGAGGCACTCGACGAATTCGATGCTGTATTCACCATCTTCGCTGACCGAGACCGGGCTGTGCATCCCGGCGCCCTGATGATGACGGTCGATCTTCGTTAGGGCAGCGAGTTTCTCCATTAAGGGATATGCGCCCGCCATCGCGCAGCTCAGGGTGCGGCAGACGCGAATGTGTTTCCGCCCCGCCCGCGACTGCCGGAACATCGGATAGAAGGTGACGAGTTCGAGGACGTTAATCGGCTCGAGGCCGAGCTTGGCCGCGATCCACGTGACGGCGTCGTCACCGATGTAACCGAAATGTTCCTGCCAAAGATGCAGGAGCGGGAGCGACGCGCTGCGCTTGTGCTCGGCCGGGTAATGGCCAATCGCTTCGTCCATCTGCCGTTCCAGATCGGCAGGAACGCTGGTCGTCATCGTCGCCTCCACGGATGACCACTAGTCGTGGAGGTTGCTTTCCTTCGACGAAACCTCGTCGTTGAAAAAGACGATGGTCACCGATTCGCCGCCCTGCTGATAAATGTAGGTCACCTTTTTCGTGACCAACAGGTTGGTGCTGTCCATGGAAGTGGGGGGACCGAGGATCGACTCCACCTGTTTGCGGCTCATCCCATTGGAAACTTCGTTGACGTTCGCCCTCGTCAGGCGCTCGCCGTGACAGGCGCTGAAGAGAAAGAACACCGCCAGGAGGAGGCTCAGCCAACGCCAGGATTTCGCGTGCTTTTTCATCAACTTGAAATCGCGTGGCGCTTAGGGTTCGCGCCCCAGGTTCGTGTCCTTGCTGTCCACTTCGTCATTCTTGAAAGTGATCATCGCGAACTTCTTACCGTCTTCGTAACGAAAGGTTGTTTTCTTGAAAATGACCATGTCCTTGGTCTCGGCGGTGGTGGGCGAGCCGAGGATCGTTTCGACCTGTGCCTTCGACATGCCGAGGGTGATTTGGTCGTAGTTGGCACTGGTCAGCTTGGAACCGGAAAGCGCGTTCCTGCTGCATGCGCCTAACGACAGGAGCGCGAAGGCAGCGCAGAGGAGGGCGAGGAGTTGGGTTTTACTTTTCATAAGGGTTTTCATCTGTCGCATTCTCCCATCACGAAGTCCAGACTGCCGAGAATCGCGACCACGTCGCTCATCATGCTGCCGGGCAGGAGTTCGGGCAAAATGCTCAGGTTTACGAACGAGGGAGCGCGGATCTTCAGGCGGTACGGCACTCCGCCGCCTTTGCTGTTGATGTAAAAACCGAGTTCGCCCTTCGGATTTTCGGCGCCGAAATAGATTTCGCCCACCGGAGCGTCGAGGCCCTCGGTCACGACGATAAAATGGTGGATCAGCTCCTCCATTTTCGTCATCACATGGGACTTTGGCGGGAGCATGTTTTTCCAGTCGACCACGTTGATCGGGCCGCCCGGGAGTTTGTCGATCACCTGGCGCAGGATGCGCACGCTTTGGCGCATCTCTTCGATCCGGACGAGGTAACGATCGTAGCAATCGCCCGCGCTCCCGACCGCGACCTCGAAATCGTATTGCTCGTAGTCGAGGTAAGGATGCGCCCGTCGCAGATCATGCTCGACGCCGCTACCGCGCAAATTTGGACCTGAGAGCGCGTAGGCGATGGCACGATCCTTCGTGATCACCCCGACGTCGCGGGTGCGATCGACGAAAATGCGATTGCGGGTGAGGAGATTGTCGATCTCATCGAGCTGCGGGATGAAATCGTCCATGAACTGCTCGAGCTGCGGGATGAAGGTCTCCGGCAAATCGCGAATCTGGCCGCCCACCCGCGTGTAGGAAGTCGTGAAACGCGCGCCAGTCAGGAGCTCGAACAAGTTATAGAGCTTCTCGCGCTCGGTGAAGGTGTAGAGAAAGACCGTCATCGCGCCGAGATCGAGCGCCATCGCGCCGAGCCCAAGCAGATGTGCTGAGAGTCGCGCGGTTTCGCAGCAAATGACCCGGATCGCTTTCCCGCGGGGCGGAAGTTCCCAGCCCATCAGCTTCTCGACCGCGAGCGCGTAGGCGACGTTGTTAGCCAGCGGGGCGAGGTAGTCGAGCCGGTCTGTGTAGGGGACGAACTGATTATATTGCATGTTCTCTGCGATCTTCTCGTCGCCGCGGTGGAGGTAGCCTACGTCCGGGGTCGCTTTCGTCACCAGCTCGCCGTCCAGTTCCAGCACGAGGCGCAGCACGCCATGGGTCGCGGGGTGCGAGGGGCCCATGTTGAGCACCATCTTCTCGCCGATGAGGTCGTCTCTCGGCGCAGCCCCGGCTTGCGCCTGCAGGGTGCGGGCGAGGGGATCAGGCGCTTCAATTTCGCGGGTGTCGACCGGCATCGAACAAGATGAATGGCCAATTGAAAATTGCCAATTGGCAATTTTCGTTATGCTGTGGGCACACACAGATGAGCAAAAAAATTGCACTCCTTTTCTCCGGCCAAGGTGCCCAGGCCGTGGGCATGGGCCACGACCTTGCCAAGGAATTTCCCGAGGCCGCTGATCTCTTCGAGCGCGCGGATGAAGTGCTCGGCCGCAACCTGAGCGAGGTCGCCTGGCAGGGGCCGCTGGAGGAGTTGACCCGCACTTCCAACTGCCAGCCGGCGCTCTACGTGCACGGGCTGGCCTGTCTCAGCGTCCTCCGCGAGATCGCGGGCGAGCTGCCCGTCGCGGCGGCCGCCGGCCTGTCATTGGGAGAATGGACGGCGCACGCGGCGGCGGGGACGTTTTCTTTTGAAGAAGGATTGCGCCTGGTCGAGCAGCGCGGGCGTTTCATGGAAGCGGCCTGCGAAGCGACTTCGGGCGCGATGGCGGCGATGATCGGCGGCGACGAAGCGGCCGTGCGGGCGCTCGCCACGGCAGCGGATGTCGATGTGGCAAACCTCAATTCACCCGGCCAAATCGTTATCTCGGGCGAGAAGGAAAAGGTGGAAAATGCGGTCAGCCTGGCGAAAGAGCACGGCATCCGGCGGGCGACGCTCCTCAATGTCGCCGGCGCCTATCATTCCCGCCTGATGGAGACGGCTCGCGCGCAGGTGGGGGAATCGCTCCGCGGCGTCGCGCTGCAAGCGCCGGCTTTCCCGGTTATCAGCAATGTCACGGGCGAGCGGGTGGAGTCCGCGGAGGAAATCCGTCGCACTCTCCAGGATCAGGTCACCGGCACGGTGCGCTGGACCCATTGCATGGAACGGATGCTTGGGATGGGTTGCGACCTCTTTCTCGAGCTCGGTCCCGGCGGCGTTCTGGCGGGACTTTTGCAACGCACGCGCAAAGGTGTGGAAGTCGTGAGCGTCAGCGATTCGGCTTCGCTCCAGAAGTGCGTCGAGCGCTTGCGCGAGGTGGGAATCGACAAGGCCGACTGACTTCGCCGCTCTTTTCGGCGTTGGAAAGAAAGGCTGCCCCGGCTTGCAGTTCCGATTACTTCTGCTAAGTCCGGGATTCCCAAAATGAATTTGCCTCTTCTGACATCGCGTTCACGCGTGATGCTCTTCGCTCCGCACCCCGACGACGAATCTCTTGCCACCGGCGTTTTCCTGCAGAGGGCGATCGCTGCGGGCGCGGCAGTGCGGGTCGTCTACGCAACCAACGGCGAGCGGAATGGTTGGCCGCAGCGAATGCTGGAAGGGAAATTGCGCATTCGTGAAAAGGATCGCCACCGCTGGGGCAGCCGCCGACAGAGCGAAGCGCTGGCCGCCTTGCGCACCCTCGGGATCGATTCGAGGGACGTCGAATTTCTTTCCCTGCCCGATCAAGGAGTGACCGATCTTCTCCTCGCCGGTTGTCGCGCCACCGTGCAGCGGCTGGCGGAAACCATTGGCGCCTGGCAGCCGACTCATCTGCTCGTGCCTTCCGGGGCCGACACTCATCCCGATCACAGCGGCCTCGCCGTCCTGCTCGGTATCGCGCTCGACGACTGCCTCCCGCCGCAGCCTTGGATGACTCGAATGTCCTACCTTGTCCACGGAGCGAGCGAATCGTTCGGCCGGATGGCGCATGAACTTCCGTACAGCGCCCTGGAGGAGAAGACCAAGCGCCGCGCGATTGCCTGCCATTTCACCCAGGTGGCATTCTCCCGCCGGCGGTTCCTTGCCTACGCGAAACGCCCGGAGCGCTTTGTTCTGGGCGACCGCAAACCGGCTCGCGCCTGTGACGGGCCGATTCGTTCTTTCCTGCGTGACCGCGCCGAACTGCGGCTGCATGTCGCCTTCACCCTCAAACCTTTGCGGACGGAAGGCGCGACGCTCTATCTCCTCGGGCACGATCTGAACGGTGCGATTCGACGGCTCAAGGTCACGCCTCCCGGCCGCAGCGCGCGGATGGAACTGATCGATTGCGGGAGCGGCGAGATCGCAAGCATCGGCCGGTATCAGGGCGACGCCTTTAGCGCTGAGATCATGCTCCCGATGCTCGGCTTTGCCGCCGATCGCCCGGTCTTCGTGAAACTTGACCGACGCGTCTGGTTCTTTGACGAAGCGGGCTGGATCGAAATCCCCGCCCCGTTGCCGAAAGTCTCGACTCCGCGTTCGCCCAGGAATGCGACCCGCGAGCTGGCCGTCGCCTAGCGACACGCTATGGTGCAAGCCATGAGCCTCGCGCAACAGATCGATTCCGAACTCAAAGACGCCATGCGCGCCAAGGACTCCGCCAGACTCGGCGTC
>JALYOR010000327.1 GCA_030856765.1 Verrucomicrobiota bacterium
CTTGGTGCGCGGGCTGCCAAAGTTGTATTCGACCAGGGCGTTGGCGTTGGTGAAAAAGGAGTCCACCGTGTTGTCATGGGTGGTGTAGACATTGTCATCGTAGCCTTCCCGCACTCCCACCGAGACGCGGAACGGCGTGCGCGAGAAACTGCCGGTGCCAAGATCGGGAGCGGCGGCCGCATCCTCGGTTGTCGTGGCGACCTCCGGCGAACTTTCTTCGGTTGAAGCTGGTGGCGTCGTCGCGGTCTCCTCCTGGGCAGGGAGTTGGGGTGGAACGCCAGCCGCGGCACAGAAGGCCACCGTGCAGATCATCCTCGAGAGAAAAGGAGGCACTACCCTCATGATCTAGCCGAGAAATAATAAGCTGCTTGGGGCCATCGCCGCGGAGGGTAGGCGTTTCGGACCAGAAGGCAATAACTTTTACGTGACAAGCAGAAAACAGTTAAGCGGAGGGGTTCAGGGGTCGGAAAGAGGCGCATTTTTGTCCGGCAAGTCGAGCCGAGGTGATCCTTCCGTGCCGCGGCCGGCACGGCTCCAGCGGGCCAGATGGGCGGCGTAGGATTTCTGTGTCACGAGCGAGCGCGGATCCCAGGCCAGGGCTTGGTCAAACATCCATTCCGCCTCGGGAAAACGCCCGAGCCCATCGTAAACCCGGCCGAGCGCGATGAGAAAAGTCTCGTCGTTAGGCGCAAGCGCCCGCGCCTGCTCGAACGGCTCCAGGGCAGCGAGGTAATACGACTTACTTGCGACGGGGTTGGCCAGCGCCTCGGCCCGCCGCACCCGGCTTTCGCCCAGATAAAAAAACGTCTCGGGATTCTGGCTATCGAGCTGCACCGCTCGCTGAGCCCAGCGCGTCGCCTGCAGGTGGCGCTCCTCGCGCAGCGCCACTCGGGCCCGCTCCGCAAAATATTCCGCTCGCGCATAACGGATCGCGCCGACGAGCAGAAGTAATCCGAGCAGCGGCAGGACCAGGTGGCGCTCAACCTGCCAGCGCGGCTGATGGGGCGTGTCATTTCCCTTCCCGCTGACCGGGTTGGCCAGCGCGCCAAAGACAAAAGCGAGCAGGCCGACATTGGCTGGAATGTGGAGATTAAAATCAAATACGGAGTGCACCAGATAGGCCGCCACCGCGCCCAACGCTCCGATATTAAGCGCGAGATTGTTGCTCAAGGGCCGCCCGGACGCAGCCATCCGCCAAGGCCCCAATTTCAAGTAGCCGTTCAATCCCTGCCAGAGATGCGTGCCGAGGAAAACGAGAAACGCTACCCCACCGAGGAGGCCGTATTCCGCCAGCAAGTGCAGATAATCGTTATGCACTTCCACCGGATCGAGCTGCACCCGCTCGGTGCGAAAACGACGTCCATAGTAAAGATAAGTCCCGCTCCCGGTCCCGACGAGGGGCGCCAATTTCCACTGCGCGATCGCAGCCTGCCAGAGATCGAGCCGAATGTTCTGGGTATCGACCACGTTATGCGCCCGGTCGGTGAGGTAATCGCTTTTCCGGAAACCGAAGACCAGCGCTCCCAGCAATAACACCGCAAAGACCGCCCCGACGCCGGCCACTCGCCAGAAGACAGTCCGACCCGCTTTGCGCAGAGCCACCAATGTCAGAACCGCGATCGCCACCATGCTAAAGCCGGCGCTCAAATACCCGCCGCGACTTCCGGTGAGAGCGAGCCCGACATAGCAAAGACCGCCCGCGTAGCCGAGGAGGAGCTTTGACCAAACCGGCCACCGGCTCCAGCAAGCCAGGCTAAGACAGAAAATGCCGAGCACCTCAACCAGCCCGGCAAAATGATTCGGGCAGGCGTAAAACCCGCTCGCGCGCCTTCCATAATCGAAGCGCTGCAGAAAAGGGATGAGCATGAAATTGTCCCCGTTCCGGAACTGCACCGCCCCGATTCCCACCTGCACCAGCGCGATCAGCAGGAGGAAGAGCAGGATCGCCATCCGCCAGGGAGCGGACGTGAAAATGCCGGCGACCGCCAGGTAAACGACGAGGCCGGCCAGGACCGAAAAAATATCGGTCCGGGCCAGATAAGGCACCGGCGAAAACCAGGCTCGCGCGAGGACATAGCCAAAAAACAGAGCCGTCGACCAGAGGCAGAGGCGCCCGGCTGTCGGGCTCGTTCGACGCACCGAAAAGACGGCCAGCAACCCGGCGACCCCGAGCAGCCCGTAAATCGGCAGGCTGTAAACCAAACGCGTGCCACCGATCAGAACCTGCAGGCCCGCGAGCGCCACGGCCACGAGGACGGCGGCGAGCACCTCACTCGCGCGAGAAATGAGAGACGCTTTGACGGCCACGGGCGGCGACGTTACAACAAACGGCCGTCCGTCGAAGACAATTTTTTGCGCGCCACCGTCGCGCGGTCGCCGCCTAACGATTGGTAGGCGGTGTGATCTGGCAGGTACCGACGACCGCGCCGGGATTGGCGGCGAGGAACTCGTCGAGCAGGCTCGCTCGAATCGCCCGCTGTGTCCCATTCACGCAGACCGGCTGAAGGGCTTCGCGTGGATCAAAATTCTCTTCGGCACCGCCCGGAGCGGATGGCGCCTTCCCTTCCTCCCGCGCGGCTCGGCGCGCCGTCTCGCGAATCGTCTCGGCGCACTCCGGCGCTTTCGCCATCGCCGCATCGGAAATCGACGTCGTCTCCGCCCCCTCCACGGCACAGGCGGCGCTCACTATCGATCCGACAAATTCACAGTCGAGTTTCCCGCTGCAACGCAAGAGCGAGCCGATAATTTCCCCGGCATACTCCGGATGCGCGCCGACCGCTGCCGGCGTGAGGGCCGCGGCCGCCGAGCGATGCTTCCGAACCGCGGAACAAACCGCCGCGAGAAACTCAGCTTTGGTTGCGCTTTTCAGCGTCTTCTTGCGGGGCAACCCTTCCGCGATCATCTCCGCCGGAGTTATTTCCCGGGCAATGGCGGTCGGGAGCGACACGACTGAAAAAATTGCGGCCAAAACAAACAGGGCGCCGAGTAGAAACGCGATCCCTCGCCTCGGAGATCGTCGCGACCCGTTTCGGAATGGCGTGAAGAATACTTTCATTGGTGCCGCCGCGCGCGCTCCGGCCGCGCGGCTCACAAACTCCGCACTCGTGAGTGAGCGGGCAAAGGGAATCGAACCCTCATGGCCAGCTTGGAAGGCTGGAGCTTTACCATTAAGCTATGCCCGCGCGGGCCTAAGCTGCCGCGCTCGCCCCACCTTGCCAAGTGTTTTTCCACCACGAAGAGCACGAAGATTTTCAGGGATGCCCTCCTTCGTGCCTTTCGTGTTCTTCGTGGTGTCCTAGGGGAGGACGGTCAGCGTGAGATCGTTGCCGTCGCCGCCGTGATAGCTCACTTGCAAAGTGTTGCCGCCCGCCTCCAAGGTCGCGCCTTCGGGCAGGTTGGCGAAGCTGCCGTTGATCGGGGTCGCAGCGGTGTTGCTGAGCACCGTCGCTACTTTGCCCGCCCGCACCCGGCCGCGGCCGACTGACTGGAAGTTGAACTGCGCCCCGCTCTCGATCGTCACTCCGTTGGCTGTGACCAGGTCGTTTTTCGCTTTCTTCAGGTTCAACCGGCAACGGTAACTCGCGTCGGCTTTGAAGGTGAGGCTGCTTTCCAAGGTCAGCCGGGTC
>JALYOR010000366.1 GCA_030856765.1 Verrucomicrobiota bacterium
CATGCACCCGCCGATCGGCGCGGGGAACGACTTCGAGCCGGGCGTGATCGGATAACTGCGGACCAGTTTGCCGTCCTGTTTCGATCACTGCCTGCTGCAAATCGTCGAGCGGCAGGTCGAATTTCTCCAGTACCTTGTCGCCAAAGTGCGCGTCACTTTTCCCCTGCGCCTGTTCATCCCGCGTGAGAGCCTTGTGCATGAACTCGCCCCACTTCGCGTCGATCGCGCCCGGCTTGAAGGCGGAGCCGTCGAGGAACAGCTGCGCAGGATTCGATCGTCCGGCTGGGAAGCGGGCGAGGCTGCGAGCGCGCCGGCCAGGCTGAGGCGAACGGCGCTGAGAAAGGCGATTGGCCGCCGCCGGAGTTCTGCGCTTCATTGCGGTGAGTGAGCGCCGCGTCGTCCCCATCAGTCGTGCAGTCCCTCCGCGAATATGCGCGCGGCATCGCGGGCGGCCTCATGTTCAGCCTCCCGCTTCTCTACACGATGGAGGTTTGGTGGACCGGGTTCGTCGCCGGACCGCTCCGCCTGCTCATCTACGGCCTCGCCACTTTCATCCTCCTCCTCGGCTACAACCACTATGCCGGGATGCACCAGGATTCCTGCTGGTCGGAGGTCGTGATCGACTCGGTCGAGGAGATGGGCATCGGCCTCCTCGTCGCGGTCGGGCTCCTTCTCCTCCTCGGGCGAATTTCGCCCCAGATGCAGCTCGGTGAAGTGGTGGGAAAAATCGTGATCGAAGCCATGACGGTCGCGATCGGCATCTCGGTCGGGACCGCTCAGCTCGGTTTGCAGGGCGAAGGAGCCGATTCCAAACAGAAGACCTCTGCGCCTAACGAAATCCATTTCGGCGGCCAGCTCGTCATCGCGATTTGCGGCGCGACCCTGTTCGCCGCCAACATCGCGCCGACCGAGGAAATCGTCGCGATCGCAACGGAAAGCTCGGTCGCGCAACTCCTCGGGCTGATGCTACTCTCCCTCCTGCTCGCGGCCCTCATCCTTTACTACATCGAGTTTTCCGGCTCGAAAAGATTCGTGCGCAGCGACGGCCTCGTTTCCGTCCTCGTCGGCACAATCACCAGCTACGCCGTGGCCCTGGCGACGGCCGCTGCGGTGCTCTGGTTTTTCGGGCGGTTCGACCAGGTCGCTCTCATCACCGCCCTGGCCGAGACGGTTGTGCTCGGAGTCGCGACGACGTTAGGCGCTTCCGCTGGCCGGTTGCTCGTGCAATGAAAAAGCCAAAGAAGAACTGGGTCGAATGGGGCGTCTTCGCGCTCTCGCTCGTTCTCATCCTCGTCACCGTCGGTCTGCTCCTGAAGGAACAGATATCGTTAGGCAAGAATCCGCCGGACCCGCAGGTCCAGCTTGGACCGGCGGAAGTGCACGCCGGCTATTTCGCCGTCCCGGTCACCGTCGCGAATCGCGGCGACGAAACGGCCGAGAGCGTCCACGTCGAAGTCGTCCTCAAATTGTCCGGCGGCGAGAGCGAGACGGGCGAGTTCGACCTGCCCTATCTTCCGCGCCGCGCCACCCGGCAGGCCTGGGTCACCTTCCGGCACGATCCCGGCAGCGGAAAGCTCGAAGCGCACGTGATGGGTTACCAAAAACCGTAGCCTGCCCTGCGACGTCGTTTGCCCAGTCTCTTCCACCGCGAAGGAGACGAAGAGCGTGAAGAATTTCCGGGTTCTCCAACTTCGTGTTCTGGAGGACAGCGCGCCGACGCTGCCGGAGCGTCGACCGGCCCCGATTGCTCGCGGACGTTAGATCGTCCCGGCCCACCCGGAGGGACCTCTTCTGTCATCCCGATCCGGCGCAGCATGGCGAGGGACCTCTCACGCGTCATACGATGTCGTTAGGCGAGTTAGGCGAAGCGGGCGAAGGCGATCGGAGCCAGCAACGCGAAGGCTGGCCTGCCGCGAAGGAAGGCGCGACCAAACCGCGCTGGCAGGCAGAGGCCGAAGAGCACAAAAAGGGTCGCGCGAAGCCGGAAAACGGGGCCTGACTTTATCGCTCCAGCGGATTGGTCCAACGAGGCCCGGGATGCGCGCGAAATCTGCGTTATTGCTGCAGAGCGTGGCCTGGTGCTCGAAGGCGAGCGCGGCAAGCTGCGCGTCGGTCGTGGGATTCGCCGCCGTGCCAATCGCTCGAGATAGCCGGGAAGAATCCCCTCGAATTTCTCGCCCGGATGAATTGACCTCGCCGGTGTCTGGTCGAGCCAGGCCCGAGCCTGCGCCACGGCTGCTGACACAGCCATCGGACGTTCCAGGACGCGCGGGTGAGTCATGAGGCGCAAAACCCTGCCACCGCTACCCAGGAAAGGCCGACTGGCGCCTCGGTGCGCTGGCTGCAGCGACCGATAGCGCGGGCTAAACCTTTTTTACCATCGCAATCACGAAGGCGATCACGCCTGGTGGCGGTGCTTGGTCGCGCCAGGTTTCACCTTAAAATCACCGTTCACGTTTCTTCGTCGGCCGTTTCGCGCGATTTTCGGACCGCTTCGATCGAAGACATCACGCCGTGCGCGATCATGCCGCATCCCAGGAAAACCAGGAGGATCGATCCCGACATCCGGTTTTGGAGGAAACTGAGTGCACCGCTGATGCCTCGCGCCTCGCCGGGCGATCGATAAATGCCGGCCGTGATCGAAAACGCGCCAAAGAGGATGAGGAGGAGTGCGTAGGTGCAGCGTCCGTAGAGTGCGAGGCAAAAAGCCCAGAGAGGAAGTTGGTGGCGACGAAACGCCTTGCTCAATTGAAACAAGCCACCCGCTACGATGGCCGCTCCGATGAGCCCGAGGACCCAACGGCCCTGCGGATGGGCCAGCACTTTCGCAGCCCACTCCGCCGAGCTGCCGGCTCGATCGGTCGAGGGGTGTAAGGCGACCTGAAAGGCGAAGAGCGCGATCGCGCCGTCGATCAGCACGCGGAGCAGACCCAGACTTTCGCCTAACCATGCCTGCGATCCGCGGGAGCGAAGGACGAGGGTGGCCTCCAGCACGCGAGCGAAAGCGAAAGCCATCAGCCCAAAGCCCACCCCGGCGCAAAGCAGGCGACCGAGCGGCGCCTCGGTAATGGTCTGAAAGGCTCCGGGGAAACCGCCCGTTTCCCAGGCGGAATAAGCCAGCGCGCGAAAGGCCATCCCGCCCACCACGAGATAAACGAACCCGCGCGCGGTCGCGCCTGCGAGAGTGAGGCGCTTCAGCCAGTCGGCCGTCTTGTCTTGGAGCGAATCCTTCATTTGGGCGGCGACTCGTCGCGCTTCACCGTTCGTCGCGAGTTTGCGGAGAAGCGATCAGAATTTGCTTCGATTCCGGGATTCCCCCGCCACGGAAATACCTTCCGCAGGATCGGCACCGCCTTTTCCTATTGCCTTTCCCAGCCATTACCGCTCTGCTCTTCGAATTCGTAGCTGGAGGAGTTGCTGCATGCCGAAGATCGATCCAAGAAATCCGCCTAACGAAATGCCCGATATGGTGGGCGCGAAGCCGTCCAATCCGCTGGCGGCGAATTTCAAGCCTTACATCCCCGCGAGCGCAAACATGCGCGAACTGACGATCATCCCGCTCATCGTCGGGACGTTGCTCGGCATCGTCTTTGGCGCTTCCTCGCTCTACCTCGTGCTCAAGGTTGGGCTGACGGTCAGCGCCTCGATTCCCGTGGCGGTCA
>JALYOR010000008.1 GCA_030856765.1 Verrucomicrobiota bacterium
TGCCGACGAGCAATTTGCCGATCAGAAACGGGATATAAGCCAGCGCGCCGTAGGACGCCTCCTGTCCCTTCGGCGCGATCGCGGCCGCGTATTCGTAAACGCGCGGCGAGTAGAAAGCCTCGCCCACGGAGAAGACCGCGAGATAAAGCGCGGCCATTATGTAGTAGGGATGAATGCCGCCCACCAGCCCGAGGTAACTGTGTCCGAGCCATTGCGCGGGCGCAGTCAGAGTCAGCGGTTCGAACCAGGTCGTCGGCAACGCCATGATGAAAACTCCCGCGGCGCAAATCGTTCCGCCCACGATCACCATCCGGTAAGCCGAGAATCGCTGGGTGAGCGCCCCGATCACGGGCACGAGGACGATAATGATAATGGCGTTGATGTTGGCCAACTTGCCCACCGGCGCGTGCGGACCGAGCTCCCGGTCGCCGAATTTCGGAAAGACGTAATCCATTTGCAGGAAGATCGCCTTCAGGAATCCAATCAGGAGAAAGAAGGCGAGCAGGCGAAAGAAAGCCGACTGACCGAGCAGACGCCGAAAAAGCTGAATCGTATCGACCGCGCTTTGCCGCACGGTGCGCGCGATGCCGGGCAGGAAAGACATCTCGCCCCGGCCTGCCCGCGCAGCGGCGCGGGCGCGTTCCTCATCCCCGCGCCGGATAAAGTAAATCACCGGGAAAAGCAGAACCTCAAAAGCCAGACTAACGAGAAAGAGCTGCTGATGCGTGCTCGGCGTGTAGCCAAAGAAAGTGAGATGAAAATCGACCTCGCGCACATAATCGAAGATCCAGCCGGCCGCGACGTAGCCGATATTCATCACCATGTAGATGATGGAAAAGGCGATCGAACGCTGCCTGGTGGTGGAATAAACCCGGGTCGCCGCGAGCAGGACTGGCGTGCCGAGCGCCTCACCGACCGCGAGCGGCAGCACCCCGGCGGCGAGCGCGAGCGTCGGGATATTCGAAGTCGCCATCACCGTTCGCGCGACCGTGCAAATGGCGACCCCGAGAAAAAACGTCCGGCGCAAGCCGATGGCGTCCGTCAGGGAGCCGGCGAGCAAAGTAAAGACCGTCATGGCTGGCGCCCACACCCAGCCGACCAGCGCGCCCGCCGCCTGGTCGCTGAAGCCGAGATCGCGCGAGAGCCAGAGGACCATCGTCTTGTTCGTCACGGAGTAGGCCGTGTAGATGAGGAACTTGATCAGGAAGGTGAGCCACAGCTCGCGGCTTGCGCCCTTCATCACGGCGAACTTGGCGAAGAACCCGGCCAGGCCGGTCTTGACCGGCGGCGGATCGTCCACGGCGACCGCGTTCTCTTCGGTTGTCCTCTTCACCGGCGGATAGAATCAGCAGAATTCGATCGAAGGGAAGGGGAACCCGCGATTTATCTCGTAGTGGCGGCTTCTTCTTCGCCGCGCTTCGCGCCGCGAGCTGCTTTGCCTTGGAACGCACAATCCGCCCGATCAACGGATTGGGAATCGCCGCGGCGCGATCGCCAACGCGGCATACCATGCAACGTGAAGAGCGTCGGCCCGGTGCCATTCCCGATGAGTTTGTTTTCAGGAGTTTCGAGGAACGTCTTTCGTTTTCGTTGGCGTCTGCCGGGGCTGCAGCGGCGAATGCGGAGGATCGGGGAGTTATTCAGGGGCGCCGGAGTGCTCTGCACCCAGGGAAAATGCGTCGCGGTCGGGCTTCCGGTGCCTGACGGAGCCTCAGAGCATCTGCTCGATGAAGTCGCGGCTGTTGAATTCCTTGAGGTCTTCCAGCTTTTCGCCGGTGCCGACGAAGCGGGTCGGGATGCCGAGCTCGTGCTGGATGGCGATGACGACTCCGCCTTTGCCGCTGCCGTCGAGCTTGGTGACGATGAGGCCGGTGAGGTCGACGGCGGCGTGGAATTCGCGCGCCTGGGCGAGGGCGTTGCTGCCGGTGGTGGCGTCGACGACGAGCAGGCGCTCGTGTGGCGCGGCCGGGTCGTGTTTGGCGAGCGAGCGCTTAATTTTTTCCAGCTCGCCCATCAGGTTACTTTTGGTGTGGAGGCGGCCGGCGGTGTCGCAGATGAGGAACTCGATGTCGCGACGCTCGGCTGATTGGTAGGCTTCGTAACAGAGCGCCGCCGGGTCGGCGTTGTATTGGCCGCTGATCATCTCGATTTTCAAACGCTCGGCCCAGACGGCGAGCTGCTCGATGGCTGCGGCGCGGAAGGTGTCGGCCGCGGCGAGGAGAACGGTGTGGCGTTTGCGCTGGAAATAATAAGCGAGCTTGGCGGTGGAGGTGGTCTTGCCGGTGCCGTTGACGCCGACAATGAGGATCGCCTTGGGCTTGGCGGGGAGGGGACGAATCGGCTCCGGTTGGATGAGGAGAACGCGCAGGATTTCTTCGCGGGCGACTTCGGCCACGTCCTGGGCGGTGATCTTCTGTGTAGCCCCGCGCTTTTGCAATTCGGTGACGATGCGCAAGCTCAGCGGGACGCCGAGATCGCTTCGGATGAGCATCTCCTCGAGCTCATCCCAATCGACCGGTTTGCCGGCGAATTTCTGGACCAGTGATTTGAAAAACTTCATGTGCCTCGACGGTGGGTGATGGGTGGGCGAGGGGAACCGGCGGAACCTAGAGCGGGAACGCAACGGGGGAAAATCTTTCCTCGCGCGCCACGGCTCGTGGGCAAAAAAATACGGCGCCTCGCACGGAGACGCCGCATGGGAAAAATCGATTTGGTTCGGGTTATTTCATCTTCTCGATCGCTTCATTCACCATTTGCAGGTGCTCTTTGAGCGTCGGGAGAGTGGCTTTGGCAAACTTCACGACGTCGGAGTCTTCCTTGGCACCGCTATCGTTGGCTTCCTTTTCGAACAGCGCGATGTCCTTCTCGTGGTCCTTCTTCAGCTCCATCAGATAATCCTTGTCGAAGTTGTCGTCCGACATGGCGGGCATCTTCTTGGACTGGACCTTGGAAAGGTCCATGTTTTCTTCCTTTGCGATTTCCATCAACTGGTCGTTCGCCTTGCCGTGATCGGTGATCATGCGTTCGGCGATTTCCTTGGTCGCGTCGTTCTTGGCTTTTTCCTTGGCGACTTTGGCTTCGGCCACTTCGGTTAGGCCGCCCTTGTAGGCTTTTTTCACGAACTTCTTATCGTTCGCGCTCATTTTGGATTCCGTCTTGCTCTCCATCTTTTCGTCGGCCGCGTTGGCAGTGACGGAAAGGGAGAGACCGGTGGAGACAATGGCCGCGAGGGCGGCGCGAGATGTGTAGTGTAGGTATTTCTTCATATTGATTCGGTAGCTTGGTTTGGATGCCGGATACCCGGCTATCTATCTTCGTATGACGGCGAAGCTTTGGCTGCGGTTTGCCGGGTAAATTATTCGTCAGCCCGGGGTTTAGGCGCTTTCCTGGCCGCGACTGTCGTAGGAACTTTCCACCCGCCTCGCGACGTCCCGGTAGCCGTAGTCGGCTTCGTAGATTTTCTTCATCGCTTCGATGTATTTGCTCGCGTCGCCCATTTGCTCGTAAACGAGGCCGAGGTTGTAGACGATTTCCTTTTTCACCGCGTCCATCGTCACCATCTCACTGGCGGCGTCGTGGAGCTGCCTGGCCGCCAGATCGAGCATCCCCAGCTCGCGATAGCAGAAGCCGAGGAGGTTCATGGCTTTGAGGCGGGCATTTGGATTTTGGCGGGCGCGCTGCAGCTCCGGCAGCGCATCGCGATACTCGCCGGCGTTGGTCAAATGTTCGCCGAGTTCGTAGCGCAGCTGGAGGTCGGTTGGGTTGCGGTCGAGCCGCTTGCGAGCGTCGTCGATCAGGATTCCGGCGCGTTGTTTCCTGGCCGTCTCGAGAGCGGCGTTTTTCGCGGCGAACTGCTCGTCGTTCGCGCCGTGCTCGGCGAGATAAAGTTCGTCGTCACGAATCTGTCGATCGAGCTGCCGCATCTTCAGGTCGGTCACTTTGCGCACCAATCCCGGATCGGTTCTATTCGTTAGGTCGACGGCGTATTGATACCAGGCGATGGCTCCCTCGAGTTCATCTTTTTGGTCGTGCAACACGCCGAGACGCTTGGCGAGATCGATATTTTGCGGCTCCGCTTCGTGGCGGGCGTAGGTTTCATTGATCTGGTCATCCAGAGAATCATCACTCAGTTGCATCCGACTCTGCTGCTCGAGCGAGACGGCTACTTCCTTGTCCTTGATCAAGTCGCGATAGCTTTCTGCCTCGTGCCAACCGCCTTTTTGCATCGAGGCGCGCGCGGAAGCGTCTTTGCCCAGCCGGGCGGCTTCGAGGTCGAGCGGATCGATCTCGGTGATCTGATTGTAGACTTCCACCGCCTTGTCGCTCCGATGGTACTGATGATAAAGGCGGCCCAGCTCGTGCAGCACCTTGAGGTCGCGCGGATTGTCTTCGAGCAACGTCTCCATTGCGAAGATCGCCACTTCCGGGTAATCGGCGGCAACGGCTGCATCTTTCAGGAGCATGTTGGCCTGCGCATTATAAGGGCCGGTTTCGAGGACTTTCTCGACTAATTCGATCGTCTTGCGCGGATCCTTCTTCAGCTCTCGTTGGGCTTTCATCACCGCGAGCGGTGCGGTCGAGATATTGAAGAAGCCTTTCTTCTCCGTCTTGGCGCGGGTCACTTCCGCGCGGCGCAGCATCTGCCGCCCGGTCAGGAACTCCGGTTCCTGTTTGAGCAGGTTCTGCAAAAGGTCGATCGCGTAGCCGAAATTGCGCAGCTCGATCGCAGCCACGGCCTTGAGCCAATAGCCGCGATTTTGATCGCTGAGATCCTTTTCATTTTTTACCGCCATGGATTGATTGCTAGTAGTTACCCGGCGCCGGGCGGCCGGTCAGCGAAAAAATGAACCGGCGGTCGGTTCGACGACCGGCATCAAAGCAGGTCCAGCTGCGGTTTTTCGCTGGTTGGCGCAGATGAGCGTTTCCGTTTTTTTTGGCGTGTCTCGGGTTTCGCGGAGCCGCCGTTGGGATTCTCGAGGTGGGCCAAAATATCCTTTGCGCGGTTCAAGATTTCTCCCGGGAGCCCCGCCAGACGCGCCACCTGGATGCCGTAGCTCTTGTCCGCGCCGCCGGGAACGATCTTGCGCAGAAAAATGATCTGCTCGTTCCACTCGCGGACGGCGACGTTGAAGTTGCAGACGCCGCTGCGCTCTTCGGCGAGCTTCGTCAGTTCGTGGTAATGCGTGGCAAAAAGAGTGCGCGCCTTGATTTTGTCGTGCAGAAATTCCGCCACGCTCCACGCGATTGAAAGGCCGTCGAAGGTCGAGGTCCCGCGCCCAATCTCGTCCAGGATAATGAGGCTGCGCTCGGTTGCGTTGTTGACGATGTTGGCCGTCTCGTTCATCTCAACCATAAAGGTGGATTGGCCGCGGGAGAGGTCGTCGTTCGCGCCGACGCGGGTGAAGATGCGGTCGACGAGACCAATCTCGGCGCTCGCGGCCGGCACGAAGCTGCCGATTTGCGCCATCAGGACGACCAGCGCCACCTGCCGGATGTAGGTGGATTTTCCAGCCATGTTGGGCCCGGTAATAATGGCCAGGCGCATTTTTTCACCGTCGATCTCGGTATCGTTGGGCACGAACTTTTCCTCCGCGAGATTCTGGTCGAGAACGGGATGGCGCGCGTCGATGAGACGGAGCCGGAGCGAGGAGTCGAGCTTCGGCCGGCAGTAGTGAAAGAGGCGCGCCGTTTCCGCGAGGGCACAGATGACGTCGAGGGTGGCGATCGCGTTGGCCGTTTGTTGAATGGGGGCCAGCTCGCCGAGCGTTTCTTCGCGCAAGCTTTGAAAAAGCTGATACTCCAGATGCCGCCCACACTCATCGGCGCCGAGGATCTTGCCTTCGGTTTCTTTCAATTCGGGGGTGATAAAACGCTCGCCGCCGACCGTAGTTTGCTTGCGAGTGTAGCGATCGGGGACACTGGCGAGGTTCGATTTGGTGACCTCGATGAAGTAGCCGAAGACGGAATTGAACCGGACTTTGAGCGACTTGATTCCGGTGTGGGCGATTTCCCGTTCCTGTAGCGCCGTGATCCAATTCTTGCCGTCGCGGGAGGCTTGCCGCAATTCGTCCAGCTGCGGATTGAATCCGTCGCGGAACATGCCGCCATCCTTGAGCGCGAGCGGGGGCTCATCGAGGAGCGCGTCGCCGAGCCTGGCCGCGAGCGCCGGCATCTCGCAGAGCTCCTTTTGCAGACGCTCGGCGAGGAGATCGACCGTGACGGATTCGGTCAGCCGATTCGCACCGAAGGCTGATCGGTCGAGGAGTTTTTGCAATTCCCGCTTGAGCGCGGGGATTTGCTGAAGCGAGGTCTTTAACGAGACCAGATCGCGCGCATTACCCGACGCCTGGCTGAGCCGGCCGGAGGCGCGTTCCAAATCGCGGATTTTCGTTAATGAATCACGCAGCGAGGCGAGCAGATCCGACTCCTGAATGAGATCGGCAATAAACTGCTGGCGGCAGCCCAGCTCTTCAAGGTCTCGAATCGGCTGCAAAACCCAGCTTCGCAAGCGCCGGCCTCCCATCGGCGTGACAGTGCGGTCGAGAGCGGCAAGGAGGCTGGTATCGCGTGCACCGCGGGAACTGACCAGCTCGAGGTTGGCCTGCGTCGCAGCATCGAGCAGGACGTGGTCCGTCGGCGCATCACATTTCAGCGAGGTGAGGTGATCTATTTTTCGCCGCAGTTGATGCTTGAGGTAGTGGACGATCGCTCCCGCGGCGGCGATTCCCTGATGAAGCTCCGTGCAACCGAAGCCATCGAGTGACTTCACTTTGAAGTGTTCGCAGAGAGTGAAGCGCGCATTCTCCGGTAGGAAAGCGTAGTGATCGTAGGCCAATGCGCGTTCAAACTCGCCGAACTCCTCGGTCTGCCCATCGCTGATCAGCAACTCGGATGGGCCGACCCGGGAGAGCGCGTCCCACAGGCTTCGATCGTTGTTCAATTGCATCAGTCGAAATTCGCCGGTGCTGAGATCTGCGTAGGCGAAACCGTAAATCCGGTCGTCGCGGAAAACCGCGCCCAGATAATTGGCTCGTTTCGATTCGAGGAGATCGAGATCGCTTACCGTCCCGGCGCTGATGATCTGGGTAATGTCGCGGTTGACGATCTTGCCCTGTTGCGGCTCGCTCGTCTGGTCGCAAATCGCCACCCGGCGGTCGGCCTTTATGAGCTTGGCAATATAACCTGGGGCGGCGTGGTAGGGCATTCCGCACATCGGAACGTCGTTACGCTTGGTCAGCGCCAGATTGAGCAGCGCCGAGGCGATCTTGGCATCCTCGAAAAACAGCTCGTAGAAGTCACCCAGCCGGAAAAGCAGCAAGGTATCAGCCGGCACGCTGGCGCGGAGCCGCTGATATTGCTGCATCATGGGAGTGAGGGC
>JALYOR010000080.1 GCA_030856765.1 Verrucomicrobiota bacterium
TTGCACGACTTCTGCATTCTTGGCTATCCGCGCGGTTTAGTCGAGCACGGTCCGGGGGGAAGCTGGGAGTTGGGACATGATCGAGATGACTGCCGCCTGTAGCTGACTACAGAGACGAAAGTCCTTCGCGAGGTTTCCAGTTCTCGTTAGTCGATCAACCGCGTCTACCAACCGCCGCGCGTGCTGCCACGCCTCAAGGTTTCCGAATGTCATAGCCATAGGCGAATGCCACCAGCAACTCCCAGCTACCAACTTCATTCTTCATTCTTCCAACGGCGGTTTCGCAGTTCGAGGGCCCGGTGAAAGCTGTCCAATTCTCGCAACAGTGAATTGTAGCGCGAATAGGCGTCGCCCCCTTCGGCAAGCAGCAGACGATAGAGCTGCCGCTCCGGTTCGATCGCTCCCGGTCCGGAGCAACTTTCCGGAAGTAGATCCGCTCGCACGAAGCGGTCGCGAGTAATTCGCACCAAACAGGCCGGAATCGTCTCCAGACCGGACTGCAGATCCCGCAGTCCCCGCTCGACCAAGGCTCCGCCAGGGAAGTCCGAAAATGGGTCAGCGATTTTCATGGCAGAAGGATTCCACCATCTTTCGAAATGCCGGCGGATCAATCGCCGGATAACGAAGGAGGCGAGGCTCAATCAGTTGATACATCTCCCAGAGTTTGTCTGACTGGATCAATCCTCGGGCGAGGAGCGATCGTGCATCGAGCAAATCGCGGTCGTGGCCACGCTGGAGCTTGGAAAGGGCCTGGCCGTAGGGATCGTAATGGAAAAATTCGATCAGCCCATGGCGAGCGATAAAAATACTCCGCTCGCGCCAGCCGGGCGGTGCGGGAATGAAATCAGCCGGACTCGACGTTGACGTCCAATTCATCCTTCAGCAGCGCGATGGCTTCGAAGAGACCCGCCGGTTCCGGGTCGGCTTTGAGGTCGATATCGATGGTCATGGTCCGCCATCCGTAAAGGACAGCGGTCGCCCCGCCGGTCAGGTAAATGCGTCCGGCGCCGCGCACGCGTTCGCCCAAGGCGGAGATAAAGTTTTCAATGCGATGTTTGTCGCTCTCTGATCGCATGATCCGGTTGTGCGACAGCGAGGGAAGAATGTCGAGGATGGAAGCTGGGAGGGGTTAAAGTTGAAAAGCGGAGGTCGGAGGTCGCCTCGCTCTTCCGCATCTTTCCTCGAGCTTAAGCCAAAGATCGGGTGGTCGGGCTGCCCGGAGAATCGGAGGAAAGTTCGTGACGGCGGGGCACCGTCACCAGCACCAGCACGCGCGTGCGCTTCCCGGACCGAAGCTCCCTCGGCCTCGGCTGCGTTACGGGTTACGGCAGCTTTTCCAACGGCGGCAGCCGCTCGCGGTAACGCCAAATCAGCCAGGGAAGCTTCCGAGCGCTCCAGAAGCGGGGGATGAAGACCTTTGGTTGGGCGACGGAGCGGAAGAACCAGCCGAGGTAGTATTTGTCGGCCCAATCGGGGATCCGTACCTGATCGCCGGTGATGAAGCCGAGCGCCGCGCCGATGCAATGGATCGCCGGGCGGTAATCGAGATGCTCGAGCAGGTAGTGGCCGAGCTTGTCCTGGATGCCGCCGCCGACCGCGACCACGATGTGTTTTGGGCGGGTCTGCCTAACGAGGCCTAACAAAGTCTCGTCGGCGACCGGACGACCGTACTTTGGGGCGATGTAGATAGGGAAAACCTGAGAACTGACAGCGGAAAGCTGAATGGAGTCTCGTGGGGATGGGTCGACATAGACGGGCAGCCGCGAGGTAGCGGTGACGGAGCCGGCTGGCGAAGGAGTCAAATGGTCCGATGGAGGGACGCGCGCTGTCGCGTCCGTGTTTTCGACCCGGAGACGACACGGCGGTCGTTCCTCCAGCGAAGCGAGGAACTCGATCAGCTTTTCTCGCGAGGTTTCGGTCGGGACGAGCCAAAGGGTGGCGCCGGGTTGGCGGACGGTTTCGTGTTCGAGCAGGCGCTTGACGTGTTCCAGCCCGGAAATGCGCGGGACGCTCTCGCCGGTGAAGAGTTTCCAGAGCAGGACCATGAAGCCGCTGTCGGCGATCGCGATTTGCGCGGAGAGGATGGCGCGCCGGTAGTCGGTGTCGCGGCAGAGGGCGATCATGGAGGGCGCGGCGGGCGCGACGAGGAGACCGCCGGTGCGAGAGATTTCGTCGACCGCCTCGCGCGAGGTGCCGCCGAAGAAATCAATGCCGAGGATACGATGGGTGGGCATGGGGAAAAGTAGAAAGGCTAAAGTAGAAAGATTGGATTGCGGGTCTTCACAGCAGGAATCGCGCAGAGGGAGGCGGACCGTTTCTTCACAAATAACTAATAACGATTAACAAATAACCTTACTCCTGTGTCCTCCGCTCCATTGCATCTCGGATGAGCACAAAGTTCTTCCCCGGTCATGGCGCGGGAGGTTTGCGAGGCTCGGGATTTTCCGCGACCCTCAGGGTGTGGCGCTCGCCTCTCTGGCGTGATTCCTGGCACCGCAACGTGAGCGTTTCGGCTTCCTCCAGCCATTCCAATTTTTCGCGAAAGGTCAGGCGTCGATCGAGAATGCGGTCCAGTTCGCGACTTCCCTCAGCAGTCCCCCATTTCCAATCAGGCTGAAGCGGTTCGTTCATCGCCCCCGCAGGTCCCTCGGCTGCATCCGTTCGGCGGGAAGCGATTTCTTCTTCTGAGCCCGCAGCGCGCGCGACTCGCATTCGCAGGGTCAGCTCTTCGGCGCCCTCGAGCCATTCGATCTTTTCGCGAAAAGTGCTCTCCAGACCCATGAGCAAAGTATGGCGTCTTGCTCCCTCGAACGTGCACCATTCCCACCCCGGATGAGCATAGAGTTCTTCGTCGGTCATTGCTTTCGATCCTGTCTCAGCCTCTCCACTTCCTCAAGATCGGCGATGTCAGCCAAGTCCTGGGGACGTCCCGCCTCACGCTTCATTCTTAAGAGAGTGGGCAATTGGATAACGGGAGCCCGCGTCGCCCCAACGATCGGCTCCCATTTGGCAGCGGCGAACTCCGCCGCGAAGTCGAACGGCTCATAGATGAAAACATCGACCGGGGTGCGCCGGTGCAGGTCGCTCCACAACTTCAAAACGATCATTCCCTTTTCGGTGCGCCACTTTTCGCGTTCGATCGAATCAGCAAATCGCTCTGGAGTCACGGGAATAGCCATGTGGTAGTCGATTTGCAGTAGTGCTTGGAGAC
>JALYOR010000105.1 GCA_030856765.1 Verrucomicrobiota bacterium
TTATAGGCCGAGCAACTGAGAAAATCGCAATCGAGCTCGCGCACATCGACCAATTGATGGGGCGCGTAGTGAACTGCATCGACGAAAATCTGCGCGCCCGCGGCGTGGGCCAAATCGGCGGCGCGACGGACATCGGTGATGGTTCCCAGAGCGTTGGAAGCAGCGCCGATCGCGACCAGTTTGGTGCGGCCGTTCAGTTGCCGTTCGAAATCGTCCCAATCGAGCTGACCGGTTTCCGGAATCATTTTCGCCATCCGCACCGTCACGCCGCGTTCCTGCTCGAGCGCGCGCCACGGGGCCACGTTGGCGTGGTGATCCAGTTCGGTGACGATGATCTCGTCGCCCCGCTGCCAGCCGCGTCCGAGGGCCCGGGCGAGGTGGAAAGTGAGCGTGGTCATGTTGGCGCCAAACACAATTTCGTTAGAGGAAGCGTTCAGCAAATCGGCCAGCGTGGAACGAGCGGCCGCGACAATCGCGTCGGTTTCGACGCTGGTCGGGAAGGCCCAATGGGTGTTCGCGTTGTGCTCCAAGAGATAATCCCGAATCGCATCCACCACTTGCGTCGGAACCTGGGTCCCGCCCGGGCCATCGAAGTAAGCAATCCGCTTCCCGAGGTGAAGCCGGCCCAAGGCCGGGAAATGCTGCCGGATAGCGGCAGCCGAATCAATCGCAACGGAAGCTTGGTCGATCATTGCCTCAAGTTGCGCGTTGGAACGGGGATCGGCAAATGACCACGACGTCCAACCAGCCGACGCAGAAAGGGCCAGCACCGTCATCCGGCGCTGGCCCCTTTGCTTATACTATCGGTTTGGAATTATCGGCTCTACTTATTCGCCAGAGAGGCGTCCTGCAGGTGATAAATCTCGACCAAGCCGATCCCTGAGGTGTCGCCCGCGCCCCGCACGATCGCGGTGTACGACCCGGCGATCAGGTTGGCGAAAATAGCCGACTCTGCGTCGGCAGTCGGCGCCAGATCGGCGTTGGAAACCTTATCAGCGTTATCTGGATCATCCTGCCAGTCATCGTTTGCCGCAATAACGTCGGCGTCTGCGTTGCGTAACTCCAATACCGGGTCGTCCAGCACGTCCATGACCGCGGGTGCCAGCGAAGGCCCAATCGCGCGAATCACGAACGTGGCTTCGGTCGACGGCGGACCGACGATGACGCCACCAATCAGGACGTCATCTCCTGTTCCAACCGTGCCGCGGGTACTGAGGTTGGCCAGATCGGTCGCGATGGAGGGATCATCGAGATCGTAGATTTCAATCAATGCGATGCCAGTCGTACCGTCGACGCCACGCATAATCGCGGTGTACTGGCCACTCCCGGCGACCCCTGCCACGAGGGGATCCAGGGTGGCGATAATGACGGATTCAAAATCACTGGCGGGGGCAAGGCCTCGAGCGACAATGATAGCTTGGTCGGCTTCGCTGTTATCCATCCAATTGTCATTGTTGGCGATGAGATTGGCGTCACTGTCGCGCAATTCCAAGGTCGGGTCCTCCAGGGCGCCCACTACGGCCGGCGTGAGTGCCGGTCCAATGGCGCGAATGGCAACAGTTTTCGGAGCGTCACCCGTGATAATGAAACCACCGATGCCCACATCCTCGCCCGTCTGCACGTTGACCCGGGACGAGATGTTCTGAGCCCGGCCGATGGGTGAACCAGCCGGGGTCGGGCTGGGCGAAACGCTCGGGCTGGGCGAAGGGCTCGGCGAAACGCTCGGGCTCGGACTAGGTGTGGGGGTGGGCAACGGATCGGGGAGGGATTCCGTCTCGGAGGTGAGGTAGTTCGGTGCGCCAGCGTCAGCCACATACGTCACCACACTGCCGTCGGTCAGAACACGCAAGATCGTGCCCGCACCCGTATCGGCAACGTAAAGGCCCGGCGCAATGGCGGCACCCGGCGGGACGATGATCAAGCCATGAGGATCGATCAAGCCAGAGGTGAGAGTTGTTTTGTTGGTGCCATCGTTCGCCACTTTGGTAATGGTTCCGGCATCGGTCGTGATATAGACGTCGCCCAAAACAGGATCAACCGAGAGACTGCGGCTGCCGTCGTTAGGGTCGATATCCACGGGAACAGTGCCAGGATCCACTTTCAGAACAGAGTCTCCAGTGGCAATAAACTTGGTTGTAAAACCGGACTGTCCGAAGGCCCTCGTGTCGATTCCAATCGGGTTACTGACGAGGAGCGAAATCGTTCCAAGCGATCCGTCAACCGGCAGTCGCTGCACGCGATCCGCGCCGTTTTCCGTCACGAGCACGGCGGCGCCATCGAGGGCCAATCCAATGGGGTTATCCAAGCCACTCTTGAACGTCGTCCTATTACCCGTACGGTCATAACGGTAGATCACACCGTCGGTGGAACCGCCGTTGCCGATGTCGGCGACATAGAAAAAGGCCGGCATGGTCGTCGTGGCCATGTCGAACACGATATCCTGAGGACTAATCAGTCCGGTGGCGAAGGTCGTCGAGGTCCCGTCGGGGGCATAGATCACGACCGTGCCAGCGGCGGCATCGGTCACGTAGAGATCGCCAGGCGCAGCGACCGCGTGAGAGTGGAAGGCAAACTGGGCCACGACCGCGAAGGCCGCCAGACCTAGTCTGAAGAAGGTGGAACGAGTTGTTCTTAGGTTGATAGGAAACAGAGGTGTTTTCATGGATGTATTTTTTGGGCTTATTGAATCGTGATAATATTCGTTATTTCTATAATTGTCTACCGTTCTTTTTTGAATTGCGGCTTTAGTGTCGGCTGATGGTTTATACAAAGACGCGTGTGATGTTAAATCTATTCGAATCTCAGGCTACGGGAGGTGGTATGCCTCCACCAATGCGACCCCGGTAGAACCATTCGTGCCGCTTACGATCGCGGTATACGGGAGCGAATTGGCGGGAAGATTGATCAAAATGGCGGCCTCGGCCGGATCCGTCGGGGCCAGCCCGCTCGCGGAAATCTCGCCTTCTGCAGTATCGGCCCAATTGTCGTTCGAAGAGATCATGGTGCCATTCTGGTCATGCAAGTCGAGCGTTGGGTCATCCAAAGAGTTACTCACGCCACGAGCAACAAGCTCGGGTCCGATCGCCCGGATGAGCACGCGGCCGGCATCGCTCGGGCCCATAAAGAACCCTGCGATTAACACATTATCACCGGTCCCGACCAGGCCGCGGGTGCTGATGTTGCCCAGCTCTCCCACCACATCCAAGTCTCCCACCTCGGTCGAGTCGAGGTCGTAGACCTCTACCATTCCGATGCCGGTGCCGTTGTTTACCCCACTTAGAATGGCGGTGTAGGCGCCCGGGGCAAGATTCTGCACGAGAGCCGCTTCCAGATCGCTAGTCGGGGCCAGCCCGCTATCGGTTAAAGTCATCTGGTCGGCCGCGCTGTTTTCCAACCAGTCGTCGTTTGATACCAGGAATCCATCCTCGTCGTACAACTGCAGCATCGGATTGGGCAACGCGCCCAACACCGGAGGATCTTGCTCAGAGAGGGAAGGACCGATTCCGCGCAACACGACGTTGCGGCTCGAGCCGTCATCACCTGTTACGATAAATCCGACGATAAGAACGTTCTCGCCAGTCAGGACCTGGCCTCGAGTTGAAATATTCTGCAGTTTCGCCGGAAGGATCGCCTCGAAGGCAAGGTAGTTTGGCTGGCCGCCAGTGGCGAAGGTCGAAACCGACGGGGTCGGCTGAGCGGTGATCGCGAAGATATTACCGCCAGCAGTATCGGCCGCGAACAGGTTACCCGAACCGTTGTCCCCGAAAATAGAAGGACGAAAAGCCAGCCCGTGCAGCTCCCCTAAACCACTCGTGAAGATGAACTCGTTTGTCGCCAAGCCACCCATTCCGTCATCCATGGTCGAAACACCGTAAATATCGCCGGAAGTGGAACTGGCAAACGCGGTGTCGTAGGCGCTCCCCGCCGGAAAAGGTGCAAAATCAATATCCTGCAGGTCGAGCCCGCTCAGGAAAGTATTGCTCGGGCCGCCATCGATATCGTCCTGCAGGAAGCTGGCCGCGGGACTTGCATTGCTGACAAACCAAGTCGTGTTGAGGGAATCCACGTTGGGATCGTTGGTCAAATTGCGAACGACGGCCTTGACCACGCCGCTCAACGGCTTGCTGCCCAGATTGGTTCCGTCGGATGAAAACCCAGTGACCTGATCGCCGTCGTGTTCTGAAACGAGCAACTGTTTCGTGCTGGTCGTAAAGCTGAGGCCGACCGGACCCTGCAGCCCTGAGGCAAAAACAGTCCGAGTTCCATCGGCTCCGTACTTGTAGACACTGCCGCTGCCGTTATCGGCCACGAAAAGATTGCCTAACGAATCGAAGACGAGGCCCTGCGGAGAATCCAAGCCGGTCGCGAAGGTGCGCTGGCTGCCGTCGGGTGAGTAGACGACGATCGAATTGGTTTGGAGGTCCGTTACGAAAAGATCGCCCGCCGCTCCGCAAGCCACGGAGGAAAGGCCGACCGTCATGGCGAAGGCCAGACCGCGGGCAATCAAGGTGTGAAAAAAGGGAAGTTTTGTTTTCGGGAATGCTGTTTTCATTTGCGTAAGTCTGCCGAGGTTTTTAAGAGAGTAACGTAATCGTCATCGGCTGGTAAGCTGATTATTGTTGTTATTCTTAAATTTATAGAAAACATCATGGTAAATAATGGTTTTTTTGTCTAGGACAATCATCGGCGCGGGAAATACGTCCGGCCTTTTGCAGGGTTGTCAGCGCGGCACGGAAGGAGCATTCTTCTCCGCATGAATCCAGTAGTCCGGATCGAGACCGCCACTCAGCTCGCCGTTTTTCTCGGCAATCGTCCCGGCGCTCTTTCCCGAGTCTGCACAGAGCTGGCCGCGGCGGAGATCAACATCCACGCTCTCGCCACCTCGGATACCATCGACCACGCGGTCGTTCGCATGGTCGTGAGCGACCCCACCAAAGCGCTCATGCTTCTGGGAGAGCGGGGTGTCCTCGCACTGGAAAATGATGTCCTGATGATCGAGAGCAACAATCAACCGGGCACCCTGGCCACCATTGCCGACCGGCTCGCCAAGGCGAGCGTCAATATCGAATACGCCTATCTGGCGACAAATCCGCAATCGCAGACCGGTCTGCTCATCCTGCGGCCCTCCAACGTCGAGAAAGCGGAAAGAGCGCTGCGCGATCTCTAGTCTCGATCCATCAGGTCTGGCCTCACGAATCCCGCCGGGGAACCGCGGAGCGAAAGATCTTCACTCCCAACAACCCGGAGAGCGTCCCGAAGATCCCGCAGAAAACGGCATTCCCGAGCAGCTGGAACAAGAGCAGGTACCAGCGGAAGACCTTCCCATGGTTCTCCGCCAAAGCGGCGCTCATCGTGTCGACGGTGGCGGCGCTGGCAAAGGAGCGAAAGATGCCGAGCATGAGTTGTTCGTTCTGTCGTTGCCAGAGTTGGTAATCGAAAAAGACCCAAATCAGATCCACCAGCACCACCGCCACCATGCTGCCGAGAAATGTGCTGAGGAAACCGAGTTTGGCGCCATCCTTGAACTGCAAGGATCGGCCGCGGCGGGTCACCGCGTGCCAGACGGCGACCATCGCACCCACCACATAGGCCGGAAAAATAAAGACGTTCACATAGGGCAGGAGCCCAACCAAACCGGTCGCGATCGCGCCGACATAAAGTGACGCCTCCGTTTCAGGTTTCACCCGCAGTCCAGAAGAGGTCATGTTCTTTTCAACCAAAATTTGGCGCGCGAGACCAGACAAACCTGGCCATCGCTCGCGCCCCAACATCACCACCCCGGCCCCGCGAGACCGCGTTCCAACGAATTTTCGCGCTTGGATTTTGAGCTTCCAGCGCGTTTTCATGGACGCGCGACGCCAGAAGATTCAGAGTGATCCCCGAAGAGAACCCCAAATCATTTTGCAATGAAGATAGATGCCCTGCGATCGGTGCCGCTTTTTCGGGCGCTCGATGACAACGCCGCCGACGAATTGTGCGCCTTGCTCACGACGCGCGACGTCCCCGAGGGTACTACTCTTTTTCACCGGGGCGAACCGGGCGACTCGATGTACCTGGTCGAAGAGGGCCGTGTCCGGATCAGCGTCAAGGACACCGACGGCCACGACACCACCCTCGCCGAGATGGGCGCCGGAGATTTTTTTGGGGAGATGTCGTTACTCGACGGACACGCCCGCTCCGCTGACGCCACCGCGAGCGTGGAATGCCGCCTGGCGGTCCTGCCCCGCGCCGATTTCCGCTCTTTTCTGCGGAAGAACCCCGACATCGCGCTCGGCATCCTCACCGCGCTGACTCATCGGCTCCGCCGAACGGACGATTTGTTGCGCCATCGCGTTTCCCGGAATGCGAACGAAGAGGAAGCGGCCCACTTCACGATGGCTGATCGCGCCGCCGATCTGATCGCAGAGTTCGGCGGCAGCTGGAAATTTATCGGGGCCTCGATCTCCTTCTCCATCCTCTGGATCATCTTTAACAGCTGGTTCCTTTTTCATCCCTTTGACGAATACCCCTACGTCCTTCTCAATCTGGTCCTCGGGATGGTGGCCGGCTTGCAGGCACCGATCATCATGATGTCGCAAAATCGCCAGGGTCAGAAAGACCGGATCCGGGCAGACCTCGATTATCGGGTGAACCTGAAGAACGAACTCTTGCTCGCGGAAGTCTTGCGCCGGCTGGAAGCGATGGAGACCGGCAAGCGGCGTTCGCCTAACGAAACGCGCGACTTCGAATGAGGGGTGGCGGAAGGGGTGGGATTCGAACCCACGGTGAGTTTAACCCCACGTTCGATTTCGAGTCGAGTGCCTTAAACCGGGCTCAGCCACCCTTCCTTTGCGAGGGGTATTATGAAATGCCGCCGGGAATTTGCAATCCCGGCCGATGAAGTCTTTGCCTGACGGCTAAGGAAGCGTTGCCCAGACCCGGCCCAGGACCCACACTCCCCAGAGCGCGAGCAGGAGCCCGGCACCGCGGCGAACGAAAGCCCGCGGCGGCAGGATCTTTTCCAGGCAGACCAACACGGTCAGGACTGCGATCCAGAGAAGATTCATTACCCCGAGAACAAAAAGCAGCGCCATCAGCGCCCAGCAGCAGCCGGTGCAGAACAAACCGTGCTCGAGGCCCATCCCGAAAGCGCCGCCCCAACCTTCCCGCCAATGGGCGGTGATGAACTCAAGCGGCGCCCTGCAATGCGTCAGGCAACTGCGCTTGAGCGGGGTGAATTGAAAGATACCAGCGAACAAGAGCAGAACGCCACCGAACAGGGCGCTCGAGCTCACCATCATGGGCGAGAGCAAAGCCGCGCCATGCAGGAGCCATTGGGCCAGCGTCGCCGCCGCGCTGAAGCCGGCCCAGATGGCAAGGTATCCCGCAACGAACACCATCACCGGCACGTAAGGTTGCTGGCGCTGCCGGCGATTCCTTGCCACCGCCGCAAAAGTCAAGATCATCGGCGTGGCGCTCGGGAGCATCATCGCCACCATCATCACCACCCACATGGCAAAGAGGGGGAGCAATGACGTGCTCGACCATCGGTTGGGATCGGGCCGGCCCATCTCCATCGTCATGCCGCCCATGCCCCGAGCGGCGTCGACCGTATACCACCAAGCCAGAGCCGTCACCAAGACGACACCCGCGCCGATAAGCGTGCGATCTCGCTTAAGAAGAGCCGCGAGCGTGTCCACGCCCGCCCTTAATTATGATAGTGAATGCGAGCGATGAAGCCGGCCTTGTTTGGATAGGAGAACTGCATCTCCTTCGCCTCGATCGCGCCTTCTTTGGCCGAGGCGCATTCGGCTGTCTGAAAAATGAAGCCGGTGCCGTGATTCACTGTGACCTGCTCGGGCTCATTCGTCACTGGGTTGCGGATGGGCTCCAGCGCAAGCCGCAGCTCGTCGCCGACCCTGACCGAGCTGTTCAAGCCGTCGAAATGAAAATCGAACGGGACAAAGCGCGGTTCGAGCACCGTCGTTAGGGTGGTGGAGAGGATTTCGAAGGGCAAGCCGCCGGCCTGGCCCGAAGCGATCTGGAGGAGGGCGTCGCGCTGTTCGGCGGTCGCCTTCTCGTCGACGAACGCGAGCGCCGTCCCATTGCCTTGGTGGATCGCGCCCGGCCATTTCACGGCCAAGCCGAGACCGAGGCCGTCGAGAGCGAGGCCGTCGTGTTCGCCTTTATCGATTCTCCAAATGCAAAGCCCCTCACAGAAACCGGTGCTGGGCGGTGCCGAAAACTCACAAGGACAGCCATAATCGCAGTTGCAACTTTGCAGGTAATCCGCCTCAAAAAACCACTTTTTCATTGCTATCTCCTTGGGTTGGTATTTCGGAACCCTAGGCTCCGGAGTCAGCCTCCGCAAGACTTCTCGGGTTCTCGCAGCCACTATGTCCCTGCGAGGCGGTGCGACCGGTGACCTTACGATTCGTGGTCGACAGCGACCTTCTGAATCGCAACCTTTAGCTCCTGCCAGTCGACCGGCTTGGTAATGTGGCGCGAAAAACCGGCCGCCATGCTGCCGAGAATATCGTCCTTCATTCCGTAACCGCTGAGGGCGATGCCGGGGATCGAATGCTGGCGTGCAAGATCACGCATCAAATCGTGGCCACTGCCATCGGGCAGCCCGAGATCGCTAATGAGAATATTGAATGCTTTCTCGGCTGCATCTTCGCCCGTGGCCGCGATCCTTTCGCGCGCTTCGCGAATGCTGCCGGCCCAAGTCACTTCGTGCCCGGCGCGCTGGAGCAGGCGGGTCAATTGCTGCGCGGTATCGGGATGGTCCTCGACCAGAAGTCCCGGAAGGAGGTGTTCGCGCCGATGGTGCCGCCATAACGAATTCCCCCAAACGCCCTCTCTTCGTTCCCGCCGCCGCCGTAAATCATCACCCCCTGCGTCTCAAACGCGCTCTTCGTACGAATGTTGATCACGCCGTTGACCGCGTTTGCGCCCCAAAGCGTCGCGCCGGGACCGCGAATGATCTCGATCTGCTCGAGATCAGGCAGGAAAACCTGCTGCACATCCCAAAAGACTCCGGCACCTTGACAAACGGCGGCGGCGACGCGGATGGCCTTATTTTGAAAAAATCGTTCTTTCCTGGCTTCTCGCGAGTGTCCGCGAAATGATTTTACAGCAAAAAAAATCGCGCTTCCGGAGGCGCGACACGGCCTAAAAAAATGTTACAATAAATATCTTGATCGGACCTCGATGTTGGCCGCATATGGTGGTCGCGCTGATCGCAGCCACAATATCCTGTTGTTGGGCGTTGTCCGCAGGTTATTCACGGGGTGCATCAGAGGCTAATTCACCGTCATTCACAATCCCGAACTGCCTTTAACCAAACCGACCATGATCCAACTCAAACCCGGCCTTCAGCCCACCACCCTCGTCAAAAACCGCAAATCGCTTTCCCGTCGCCCAAAATCGAGACGGAAAAAGAATCGCGGCTTGCGCTTCGAGCGAGTTTTTAGTGACGCGAAGGTCGGCCCCTTTGAGCAGATGGAATGGGAACGCCGCACGGCCGAAATCACCGACGACAGCGGCAAAGTGATCTTCAAACAGGAGGAGATCGAGGTTCCGAAAACCTGGAGCCCGCTCGCCACCAAAATTGCGGTCTCCAAGTATTTCTATGGCGACATTTCCAACGGTACCGACCCGCATAAAGGCGGCCGCGAGACCTCCGTTAGGCAATTAATCCATCGCGTCACGCGCACCATCACCGATTGCGGAATGGCCGACGGCTATTTCGCCGACGCGAAAACGGCCGAGATCTTCTACGACGAACTGACCTGGCTCTGCGCCAACCAGCACGGCGCTTTCAACAGCCCGGTCTGGTTCAACGTCGGGCTCTATCATCAATACGGCATCGGCAAAGACGCCGGGATCGGGAATTACTTCTACAACCGCGAGACCAAAGAAGCCGAGCGCGCCGCGACCCAATACGAATACCCGCAGGGCAGCGCCTGCTTCATCCAATCGGTCAAGGACACCATGGAAGACATCATGGAGCTCGCGATGAGCGAAGCGATGCTCTTCAAATATGGCAGCGGCACCGGGACGGATCTCTCCAGCCTGCGCAGCACCCGCGAGAAATTGAGCGGCGGCGGCAAACCGAGCGGTCCCCTCTCCTTCCTCAAAGTCTACGACCAAGTCGCCAACGTGGTGAAGAGCGGCGGCAAAACCCGTCGCGCCGCCAAGATGAACACGCTCAAGGATTGGCATCCCGATATCGAGGAATTCATCGACGCGAAACAGAAGGAAGAGAAGAAAGCCTGGGCGCTGATCGAGCAGGGCTACGACGGCAGCTACAATGGCGACGCCTACGGCTCCGTCATGTACCAGAACGAAAACCTGAGCGTACGCGTGAGCGACGAGTTCATGAACGCCGCGGTCGAAGACCGCGAATGGTGGACCCGCCGGGTGCGCGACGGCTCCCCCTGCGATCGCAAAGAAGCGCGCACCTTGCTGCGCAAAATCGCCGAGGGCACCCACATCTGCGGCGATCCCGGGATGCAGTTCGACACCACCATTCACAAATGGCACACCTGCAAAGGCACCGGACGGCAGAATTCCACCAATCCCTGCTCCGAGTACCTCTTCCTCGACAACACCGCCTGTAACCTCGCCTCGCTCAACTTGATGAAGTTCAAGAACGAGGACGGCTCCTTTGCGGTCGATCGCTTCAAGGCCGCCGTCCGCGTCTTCATCACCGCGCAGGAAATCATCGTCGATAACGCCAGTTACCCGATCAAAGAAATCGCCGAGAACAGCCACATCTTCCGCACGTTGGGCCTCGGCTACGCCAACCTCGGCTCCCTCATCATGAGCTACGGCTACGGATACGACAGCGTCGAAGGCCGCGCGCTCTGCGGTGCCATTACCGCCATCATGACCGGCGAAGCCTATGCCGAAAGCGCCCGCATGGCCGCTGGGATGGGGCCGTTCCCCGGCTACCGCGATGCGCGCGCCAGCGGCGTGCCCAAGCCCGTCGCGAAAGACAACGTCGCCCCCATGCTCGAGGTCATGGAACAACATCGTTGCGCCGTGAACGAGATCCCTGCGAACGAAGAGTTCGGCTACTTGAAGGAAGAAGCTGCCCGGGTCTGGGACGAAGCCGTCGAGCTGGGCCGGCAACACGGTTATCGCAACGCCCAGGTCACCGTCCTCGCGCCCACCGGCACGATCAGCTTCCTGATGGATTGCGACACCACCGGCATCGAGCCCGACATCGCGCTGGTGAAATACAAGCTGCTCGCCGGCGGCGGCATGTTGAAAATCGTCAACCAAACCGTCACCCCTGCGCTCGAAAAACTCGGCTACAACACCGAAGAGATCGAGCGCATCATCGCCCACATCGATTCCTTCGACACGATCGAGGACGTAACCGACACCGACGGCTCCAAGATTACCTCCGGTTTAAAACCGGAGCACATCTCAATTTTCGATTGCGCCTTTCGCCCCTACAAAGGCGAGCGCTCGTTAGGCTACATGGCCCACCTGCGCATGATGGCCGCGGCTCAGCCCTTCCTCAGCGGCGCCATTTCCAAGACCGTCAACATGCCCGAGACGGCCACCGTCGATCAGATCATGAACACCTACGTCGAGGGCTGGCGCCTCGGCTTGAAAGCCATCGCCATTTACCGCGACGGTTCCAAGCGCTCCGCGCCCTTGAACACCCGTAAGACCAAAGACATGGGCGGCACCGCTGAAGGGGTCGGGCCCACCGACCGCGCACAACTGGAACAGCGCATCGTGGAATTGGACCAGGAAATCGCGCACCTGCGCGGCCAGGTCGACTTGCCCACCCGCCATCGCATGTCCGACACCCGGATGTCGCTCACCCACAAATTCGAGATCGCGGGACATGAAGGCTACATCACCGTCGGCCTCTACCAAGACGGCCAGCCGGGCGAGCTTTTCATCCAGATGTCGAAAGAAGGCAGCACCATCGGCGGCCTCATGGACACCGTCGCCACCCTCACCTCGATGGCCTTGCAATACGGCGTCCCGCTCGAGAGCCTGGTCAAGAAATTCGCCTACCAACGCTTCGAGCCGAGCGGTTTCACCAAAAACCCCGACATCCGCAACGCCAGCAGCATCACCGACTACGTCTTCCGCTGGCTCGGCTGCCAGTTCATCAAAGGCTACAAAGAAGCGACCTCCCCCAGCCGCCACCCCGAGCTGCCCTTGAAGGAAATCCCCGACATGGAGAAGAAGGCGGTCAATCGCCCCGTCTCCGACCTGGCCCGCACCGGCGAGAAAGACGTCCTCGACGTGATCACGAATCACATCCCGAACGACGGCCCGTCACCGATCCACAGCAACGGCCACACC
>JALYOR010000118.1 GCA_030856765.1 Verrucomicrobiota bacterium
GAGCGCGGGGAAGTCGTCCAACCGCGGCGCCGCGAAGTCCAGCCTGGCCAGTTTTCCGAAGTCGAGCGGCGGGAGCGAGTTGGCCACTCGATCGGGCCAGGTGACGGCGTATTGAATCGGAAAACACATGTCGGAATGCGAGAGCTGGGCCAGGACCGAGCCGTCCACAAATTCCACCATCGAATGCACGATGCTTTGCGGTTGGATGACGACGTCGACCCGCGCCATCTCGACGCCGAAGAGCCAATGCGCCTCGATCATTTCAAGGCCCTTATTGAAAAGCGTGGCGGAGTCGATCGTGACCTTGGGACCCATGCTCCAAGTCGGATGTTTCAGCGCCTGCTCCGGCGTGATGGCGTCGAACTGGTCGCGGGGCGTCTCCCGAAACGGTCCCCCGGACGCAGTCAAAATCAGGCGGCGGATCAACGTGGGAGGGACCTTTGTGTCCCGATCGGCCGCGACGCCGCCACCCACCATCGGGGCACCAAGACCCCTCCCACATTCCAGACACTGAAAAATCGCGTTGTGCTCGCTATCGACCGGCAACACCCGCAAACCCTTGGCGGCCGCGCCCTGCATCACCGCCTCGCCGGCCATGACCAGGATTTCCTTGCTCGCCACCGCCAGGTCCTTCCCCGCCTCGATCGCGGCCAGGGCGGGCCGTAATCCGCCTGTGCCCACCACCGCCACCAGCACCATCTCGGCGCTTGTTAGGCAGGCGATTTCGCAGAGGCCGGATTCCCCGGCGAAAATCGTCGGTTCATAGGTAAGCGCGGCGCGCAGCTCCTCGATCTTAGTTTCATCGACCAGACAAACCGCTTCCGGCCTAACGAGATTGGCCTGCGCCGCCAGCTTCTTCGCATTCGTCCTGGCTGCGAGCCCGACGATTTCCATCCGCTCCGGGATGTCGTGGGCGACCTTGAGCGCGCTTTCGCCGATCGAGCCGGTCGCGCCCAGCACGACTACGCGTTTGCGTTTCATCACGGCACGCGGATGACCAGGCGGAGATAGAAAAAGAGCAGCGGTGCGGTAAAGAGGAGGCTATCGACGAGGTCGAGCGCGCCGCCGATGCCCGGCAGCATGTTCCCTGAGTCCTTTACTCCGGTGCTTCGCTTGATGATCGACTCGGCGAGATCGCCGATCACCGCCGCGAAACCGAGGAGTAATCCGAGCACGACGGAATGCGTCCAGTTCAAGACCGAGAGATACCCCGGCATCAGCGCGTAGAAGCCGACGCTGGCGAGCAAGGAAAAAGCAAGTGCGCCGAAAAACCCTTCCCAGGTCTTCTTCGGGCTGATGTGCGGGATGAGCGGATGCCGCCCGACCAAGCTCCCAGTCAGATAAGCTCCCATGTCGCTGAACTTCGTGATCGCGATGCAATAGAAGACATAGAAGTGTCCGGTGACCGCTCCGTTAGGCGCGCGCGGGGTGACGTAGACAATCTTGGTGATGAAATTAAATAGCCAGAGCACGTAGAGCAGACCGAAGAGCGTGTAGGCCATCGTCCGAAGGGGCGCATCGTCCCGCAGGCCGTCAAACATCTGCCGGGTAAAAACCGTCAGCAGAAAAAACAGGAGCACCGCCATTTCATAGTCGTAGGAACGGGCCGGCCCATAATGAGAAAAATAGTAGAAGCTGCCGACCAGCATGGCCGCGCCGGACATCATCGCCGTGACCTTAAAATTCGGGAGCCCTTTGTGATCGAGCATCCCGTAAAACTCCCAGAGCGCGATCAAGCCCAACGTCCCGATGAGAGCAAAGAACGCCAGCTCATAACCGGAGAAGATAATGAGGAGCGCGACCGTCCAGAGAACAATCGTGCTGGCGAAGCGGAAAACGAAAGTCAGGCGCGCCGTCGGGGGCGAAGCCGAGGGTCTTTCAATCGTCGCGGACATGAGCCTTGCACCATCCCCATCATAGGGAAAATGTCCACCCCCAGAGTCAGGCCGCCGGCCGCTTTGCCGTCGGGCGAAGAGCAATCGCCAAATTCGTAGACGTGAAAGCCGTGCTAGCCCGGGGTGAGCCCGGTGAAGTCGGCCACGATTTTCACGCCGTCGCCGGTTTTGGTGAAAGTGACGGTGCCCTCGACCTTGCTCCCTTGCGTCGGATTGAGAACGGCGATGGCGTTGGTCGGTTCATGGGCAGTGACTGAGCTGGTGAGAGCGAAGGAGCCGGCCGCGAGCAGGCTCAATCCAAGGTGGAGAAGTCGGTTTGTTTTCAGGCGGTAAGTTATCGCATTCAGGCGTTCGGCAAAATCGGCGTCGGGATTTGTGTGAGCGAGGATCGCAGATTTTCCGGGGAGCACGGGGTGTTACCC
>JALYOR010000127.1 GCA_030856765.1 Verrucomicrobiota bacterium
ATCGTGCCGCGGGTGCCCTGCTGCTGGATCAGCTTGGCCACGAGGGCGGTCCAGCCGGTTTGATGACTGGCACCGAGACCTGCCCCGGTCTCGGCGTGATAATATTCGTGAAAGAGATACCGGTCGCTGTCCCCGACCCCACCTAACGAATCGCCGGAGGCGCGGGTGAAAGGCCGCTCTCCCGTCCCAGGACGCAGGAAGAGTTTGATCAGGCGGTTCGAGAGTTCATTCGCAACCTGGTCGAGAGTCATGAATTGCCCAGACCCGGTCGGGCATTCCACCTTGAAATCATCGCCGTAGTAGTGGTGAAATTTCTGCAGCGACTCGATCAGCAGATAATTGATCGGAAACCAGACCGGCCCGCGCCAGTTCGAATTGCCGCCGAAGATGCCGCTCTGAGATTCGGCCGGCTCGTAATCGACGACTTTGCGTTCGCCGCGCAGCTCAATCACGTACGGCTTATCGCGGTGATACTTGCTGAGCGATCGCACGCCGTAGTCGCTCAGGAATTCGTCCGGATCGAGCATGCGGCGGAGCAGACATTTCATGCGATGGCCGCGGGTCAGCGCGACCAGACGCCGGTCGCCACTGCCCGGCTGGTACCAGCGGGAGATCAAGCCCGCGAGGTCTGGGCGGTTGGCCAGGAACCATTCGAGACGCTCGCGAAATCCGGGCATGGCCTCGAGCAGAGCCGGCTCCAGAACTTCCACCGCGAGCAACGGCATCAGCCCGACTAACGAACGGACCCGCAACGGCAGGTAGCGATTCCCCGGCGTGTGCAGGACGTCGTAGAAAAACTCGTCCGTTTCGTCCCAAAGACCCATCCCCTGCCCGCCGAGATTGTTCATCGCGCCCGCGATGCCAAGGAAGTGCTCGAAGAACTTGGTCGCGATGTTTTCGTAAACCGGGTTCTCTCGCGCCAGCTCGAGCGCAGTCCGCATCATCGTTAGGCAAAACATCGCCATCCAGCTCGTCCCGTCGCTCTGTTCCAGCCGGCTCCCGTCCGGCAGCGGCGCGCTGCGGTCGAAGACACCGATGTTATCGAGCCCAAGAAAGCCTCCCTCAAAAATATTACGGCCGCCGGAGTCCTTGCGGTTCACCCACCAGGTGAAATTGATGAGCAACTTGTGGAAGATCGTTTCGAGAAAAGCCCGATCGCCTTTCCCGGTCGCGCGTTGCTCGATCTTGTAAACCCGCCACGCGGCCCAGCCGATAACCGGTGGATTAACGTCGCTAAAATTCCATTCATAAGCCGGGATCTGGCCGTTGGGATGCTGGCACCACTCGCGCAGAATGATATCGAGCTGGCTCTTCGCGAACTGCGGATCGACCAGCGCGAGCGGGATGCAATGGAAGGCCAGGTCCCAGGCGGCGTACCAGGGATATTCCCAGGCGTCAGGCATCGACATGACGCGCTCATTATAAAGATGCGTCCAGTCTGCATTGCGGCCCATCTTTCGTTCGTTAGGCGGGGTTGGTTGAGCCGGATCGCCCTCCAGCCATTCTTCTACGACGTAGTAATAGAACTGCTTCGTCCAAAGCAGGCCGGCGAGCGCCTGCCGCTGGATCGCGCAATGCTCCGGGCTAAGGCAACCCGGGGCGAGCGCGGCGTAAAATTCATCCGCCTCCTCCCGTCGTTGGACAAAGAGGTGATCAAAATCCGAGAAGGGGTCGGCGGCGAGCATTCCGGGGAGCGCACGCGAGGCGCACGCGCTCCCCGAATCGATCCGCTGCAAACGCAGCCTAACGACACGCGCTTCGCCGGGCGCCAACTCCATCACATAATGCGCGGCCGCCTTCGTCCCCCTCCGCTCCGGGTTGGTTGCGCGCAAATTTTTTCTCACAATCGCCTCGTGAAAGGCATCCTTCACATGCGGCAACTGATTCGGCACACCGTAGAGCAATTGCAGATTTGACTCGTTATCCGTGAAGAGCAGCTCCCCGGTGTCTGCGGCCAGGAGGCGGTATTCGCCCAGCGTATGATGGCTCGCCTCGAGCACGGCGAGGGCGTCGGAATGTTGGTCCCCAACCCGCAGGTTCGGCCGCCGCTCGTCCGGGCCCCAACTCCACGTATTGCGAAACCAGAGCGTCGGCAGCAGTTGCAGCGGAGCTTTTTCCGGACCCTGATTGGTCACCGTCGCGCGAATGATAAAATCGTCCGGGGCCGCCTTGGCGTACTCGATTGTGATATCGAAGTAGCGATTCTCGCGCAGCACATCCGTATCCCAGAGCTCAAACTCCGGCTCCATTTTCGAGCGTGCCCCGTTGCGCCTAACGAGCTCATCGTAGGGAAAAGGCGCCTGCGGATAACGATAAGTCATCCGCATGTAGGAATGGGTCGGCGTGTTATCCTCGTAGAAGAAACTTTCCTTCACGTCCTCGCCATGGTTTCCCTGCGGGCCGCTAAGCCCAAAGAGCCGCTCCTTCAGGATCGAATCGCGTCCGTTCCAGAAGGCGAAGGCGAAACAGAGCCGCTGCTTGTCATCGCAGATGCCGCCAATCCCATCCTCGCCCCAGCGATAGGCGCGGGATCGGGCGTGTTCGTGCGGGAAATAGTTCCATGCGTCGCCGTTCGCGCTGTAATCCTCCCGGACCGTTCCCCACTGCCGCTCACTCAGGTACGGGCCCCAGAGATGCCACGGCTCCACCCGCTCATTGTTTTGCTTGCGGCGATCTTGTTCGGCGTTCATGCCAGTTACAGCCAAGTGCGAAACTGGTCATGCAGAAGCATGACCCTCCGGAGGGACGAGCTGCCGCTCGTCCAGTTTTTAGCGCACATATTTGCCAAACCAGTCGAGGTAGCGCCGATAGCGATCCAGCAAATAGCTCGGTTTCTTGATCCCGTGAAATTGCCCGGGATAAATGACCAGCCCGGTCGGTACGCCTAGCGTCTGCAAGGCCTGGTACATCTGCTCGCTATTGAGCAGCGGCACGTTGAAGTCCTTCTCGCCGCAGAGGAAGAGAGTCGGCGTTTTGATCTTGTCGGCGTGCAGAAACGGATACGAAACCCTGGCCCACGCCTCGGGATGTTCCCAAGGCCGACCGAGTTCGTATTCGTAGTCGCGAATGTATTGGTCAGTGCCGTAACCGGCGAGAACATTGGAAATCGAGGCGCCACTCACCGCGGCCTTGAAGCGCGTGGTGGTGGCGATGAGATAGTTGGTCGACATCCCGCCGTAACTCCAACCGCCAACCGCAAGCCGATCGGGATCGGCCAGACCGCGCTTGATCGCATCGTCTACCGCGGCCAGATCATCCTGCACATCAACACTTCCCCAGGCGGCGTAGATACCCATCGCGTAATCGGTCCCGCGACCGGTCGAGCCGCGTGGATTGGGCAGTACCACGAGGTAACCGTTGGCAGCGAACAGCTGTTTCTCAAAGTCGAACTCGTTCGCGTACTGCGATTGCGGGCCGCCGTGCGGTCGCAGAATTGCGGGAAGCTTGCCTCCCGCCTTTTCGTTAGGTGGATACACCAGGAAGCCGTGCACCTCTGTCCCATCTGTGCTCTTGAATTTGGTTTCCTCGACCCGGCAAAGGGTAATCTGCGCGAGGAAGGCGTCGTTTTGTTTCGTCAGGCAACGCAATTCGCCCTCCTCGGCGGCGAAAATCTCGTAGGGCCGGTCCGGCGTGCTCACTCGCGCGATAACTTTGCCGTCGCGGCTCACGTCATAGGCCGTGACTTTGCGTCGTCCGCCCACCACGGCCACGGGCGGATCGGGGACGGCGTCCCCCGCTACAGTGGGCACCCGGACGAGCGATTCGGCACCATCATCCTCGAGCACGGCGAAAATCGATTTCCCATCCGCGGCCCAATGCGGCTGGACGAGATTGCGATCGAGCGCGCCAGTCAAAATCTTCGCCTCCCCTCCCGCAGCCGGGATCGTGGCCAGCGAATGAGTCGCGTAGGAAATTTTCTTCGGATCGTTGCCATGAATGTAGGCAACCGTTTTTCCATCCGGGCTCCAGGCCGGGGCGCTCTCCCAATCGGGATGGGCATCGGCTTCCGCCGTCGTCGTGAGCTGGCGCTCTTTTGCGCCCGGCTTCGCCTCGACCAGATAAATGTCCCAGTTTTCGTGGCGATCCGCTTCGTCTCCGCGCTTGCTCACAAAGGCGATTTGCCGGCCATCGGGCGACCAGGAGGGCAGAACGTCATCGTGCCGCCCGCTCGTTAGGGAATCGGTCTTGCGGCTGGTAAGGTCGAGCAGCTTCAGGTGCGACCAGCGATCCGTCAGGTAGCCGGCGATGTCTTCCTTGAATTGGAAGCGGTCGATCACGAGCGGCGGCACGGTCTTTTTTTCTTTCTCCTTCGCCTCCGGCTCGCGTGGGTCGGGATCGTGCACCACGAGCACGATCCGCTTCGAATCCGGCGCCCAGGCAAAATCGTCGACACTCCCTTTCTCCGCCGTCAGCTTTTCCGCCTCGCCGCCCGCGCTCGAGAGAATCCAGAGCTGATCATTCTCATTTTCGTCGGTGCGGCTGGAAAGAAAGGCAATCCATTTTCCGTCCGGGCTCCAGCGCGGATGCGTTTGGGCGTCTTCGCCGAAGGTAAGGGCACGATTTTCCGCGCCATCCCATTGCGCGAGCCAAAGGTTCTTCGGCTGCTTGTCCTTTGTCCGGTCCACCGTTCCCAGGACATAGACGACACTCCTGCCATCAGGAGAGAGATTCGGTTCGTCGACGTCGCGAATGGCGGCGAAATCTTCCGGCTTGAGCGGCCGGCGCGTTTCCGCCCCTAACGAGAGAGCCGCCGGGAAAAGAAAAAGGATGACGAAGAAACGGGCCAGCATGTTGCCGGTTAGTTACACGTTCTCCGACGCGAAACGCCAGCGAAATGGCGAAATGGCCTGCTTGCTCTGCCAACCCGCCGCCGGGTCAATCCGGGCCGGCCTTGTCGTAAAAAAGGATGTTGATCAGAAGCGCGATCCCGCCTCCGGCCGCGGCGAGGAAGAAGATGATCGCCAGCCCCGGATAAACCCAGATGCGGAAGGGGGTGTCGACGCGCATGAGCAGGACAATTCGAGCATGCCGCTGAAGAGGTTTCCCGGGGAAAGACTGCGCACGAGGCGCTGCTGCATGATATCGGCGGCGTTGCGGCGGATGGAAGCGTTGGGGTCGAACTCGGGAGCAAGAGCCCGGCCGACCTGGTCGAGGTTGAGAAAGTTTTGCCGAGCATGGTCAGCTCCGGCGGGACGCGGATGCCGTTCTCGGCCGAGACCTGCGTCACTTCCAGGACGAGCCGGCCCACCTGCATCTGCTCGACCGTCGCGGTCTTTTGCTGGGCCACGATCTCGCCAATGCGGCGGGTGAATTCCTTGCTTGCGAACTCCTCCTTCTTCTCCCCGATCTTGATTGCGATGTTGGCCGCTTCGTCGCCATGGCCTTCCGCGATCGCGAGCAGGAGCTGCAACAAATCCTCCTGCAACTTCGGCAGAATGCGGCCGACCATTCCCAGATCGAGGAGCGCAACCCGGTGATCGGGCGTGATGAAAACATTGCCCGGGTGCGGGTCGGCGTGAAAAAAGCCGTGCACCAGAATTTGCTCGAGATAAGCGCGGAACAATTCCTCCGCGAGGACGGAGCCGTCGAATTCCATCCGCGCGAGCGGACTCAGATCGGTAATTTTTTTTCCGGGCACAAACTCCATCGTGAGGACGCGGGAGGTGGAGTAATTGGCAATCGGCGCCGGGACGATGATGTGGGAGAAATCCCGCAACTGTTCCCGAATGGTGGTGAGATTGGTTGCCTCCATCCGGTAATCGAGCTCCTGGAGGAGGCTCTTTCGAAATTGCTCCAGCATCTGGCAAAACTCGTAGCGCCGTCCGAGCTCGGTGTGCTGGTCGGCGCGCCCCGAGCTCGGCACTGACAATTTTCTCCACCTCGGCGAAGCTGAACGGCTCGACTTTGTCCTGCAAACGCGCCAGCGCCTCGAGGTAGGCCTGGGGAAGGAGCTCCACCCGGGTCGAGAGAAGCTGTCCGAGCTTGACAAAAGTGGGCCCGAGTTTTTCGAGATCATCCGCCAGCTCGTTCGCTTTGGCGGCTTCCTCCGGGGCGACGCGTTGTTCCGCGGCGAGGGTCTCGGTCAGCCCGGAGGCCCCGACCAGATCGGACCGCCCATACTTCATGAAGATCCAGGCGATCTGCCGGTAGCGGTTGAGGTGCTGTGGTTTAAGGGAGATGCCCATGGGATGTTGGCCGTGGTTTTGAACCTGGCACTGTCTGAAACGTAACCGGGAAGCAAAACGGCCCCGTCACCGGGGCCGTCGCAAATTCGGATGCGCTCTGGTTAAGCAGCGACCTGATAACTGACTTCGTCGTCTTTCTCCAGCCAGTCGAAGAGCGGAGTCGTCGCCGGGTCGAGGCCGACGGACTTCACCTGCTCGTCGTACCATTCGCCCTTTTCGGGATCGCCATGCATCGTCGCGGCCAGCATCTTTTGGCGCCAGGCCGCTTTCTCGTCATCCGACTTCGGCGTACCATGGGTGTCGACCCACTTTGCCATTTCGTCGTCGCTCGCGCCTTTCTCGACCTCCGCCTTGAAGTCGTCACCAGTGACGCCTTTCCAGCCGAAGAGCATGTTATCCAGCGGGCAATCAAAGTGGTATTCGCCGATATCACCGGCGATCAAGGCCCGGCATTTATCGAGCGTGCGGCCGAGAATCACGTAGCCGCCGATCTCCGTCTTAGGGCTGCGAGGCGCTTCCTTGGTCAAATCCTTACCTTCAACTTGTTGGTTCATAGCGAAACGTTACCGCGGCGGGTGGCTGCGGGCAAACTGAGCGCTGAAATCAGCGGGGGACGCAAAGAAGGGATTTGCTCCGATTCAGACTGCATGAGCCAACAAAAAGAAATTATCTCAACACTGAACAACCTGATCGAAACGCTGAAGGACGGGCAGGAAGGGTTCAAACAATCGGCGGAGGGTGTGGATGATCCTCAACTAAAGACGGTTTTCGACTCTCTTTCCCTGCAGCGCTCCAAGTTTGCGGGCGAGCTGCAAAGCGAAATCGTGAAATTGGGCGAGCCCGATCCGGAAGATTCGAGCAGCGTGAGCGGCGCCCTGCATCGCACCTGGATCAACATCAAGAGCGCGGTCACCAATCGCGACCGCCACGCCATCCTGGCCGAAGCGGAGCGCGGTGAAGATTCCGCCGTCGCCGCCTACAAGGACGCGATGGAAAAGGAACTGCCGGCGCCGATCAAAGAGATCGTCACCCGCCAGTCCGGCGAAGTAAAAACCGCGCACGACAAGATTCGCAACCTACGCGACGCCGCGGCGCAGAAGTAAAGACAAGCGAATCCGCTGAATCTCGACGGGCGGGAGGCGCAAGCTTCCCGCCTGTTCTATTGGGGGCTAAGAGCGGCTGCTTGACGATCGGAAGCGCGTCGCCTACGACCAAAGGCGAACTCCATGAAACTCGCGAGTGTCGCAACGATTCTCGACGCCCTCAATACAGCCGAGGTGCGCGCGCTGGTGGTGGGCGGATTGGCGGTGAACGCGCACGGTTATTTGCGGTTCACAAAGGATGCCGACCTCGCCGTCGATTTGGTACCGGAAAATATCGAGCGCGCTTCCGAGCCCTCGCCACCCTCGGCTACCGGCCGCGGGTTCCAATTACCGCATCTCAATTTGCCGATCCCGCCCTGCGCGACAGGTGGATTCGCGAGAAAGGAATGAAGGTCCTGCAATTCTACAGCGATGCCCATCGCGAAACCCCGATCGATGTCTTTGTCATCGAGCCGTTTGATTTCGAGGAAGAATACCAGAGAGCCTTGTCGGGCACGGTCGAACTTCCAGACCGACCGCCGGTCGTGGCCCGCTACGTCGCCATCCCGGCGCTGATCGCCATGAAACAAGCCGTCGGGCGCCCGCAGGATCTCGACGATATCCAGCACCTGCACTGGATCGAGGAGGAAAAGGAAACGTGAGCGAGCTCGATGACGGAATCGACTGGAGCCTAACGACGTGGGAAGGAAGCCGGCGCGCAACCCTGCGCGACTGGATGAAGCTCAGCCTGACCGAGAAATGGACCGCGGTTGAGGAAATGGCAGACTTTGCGCGCGCTACGATCGAGTGGCGGCGCCGTCAGGGTTTGACTTACATCGACCCCTATACCGGGGAGCGAGTCTCCGCCGCTGCCATCGTCCGCGAAGAGCCGCCGAGACCTTCTGAACCATCATAGAAGTACGCTCGCCCCCAATACCATCCTCGTCCCAGGTGGCTGCACCGCGCGTCCATCTCTTCCGGCAAAGCCACCACGCCGCAACGCTCCGTTTCCTCATCGACGGCACGCCGGTCGAGTCGATCCACCATCCGACGCCGCCCCGCGGCGGTATCCGGCAGTCCGAACACCGCCAGCCCGTCCTCTGCCGCCAGCCATATCGGGCGCTGGCGCCTCGACACAGCGTAGCCAGTGCTCAAACTGCTCCATCGGTAATCCAACACGCTTTGTGTCTTATTCACCCGCACAAGCCCGGCCCGCACCGGGTTAAGACGATGTAGTCCAAGAGCGCTTCATAATAATAGGGTGCCTGTCCCTCCACCGACACCGCCTTGTAGCGATCTCCGAACACTCGGCCCCCGGCCCGGTGCCGCACATTGAAGCGGCGCGTCACGGTGTTTTGCAGCCACTGCATTCCGGCCACCAGATTTGGCTCCGGCGTCTCGATCATGAGATGGTAATGATTACTCAACAGAACCCAGCCATGGACCCGCCAGCCCGTCATCGCGCACGCCTCCCCCTACGTCTGCACGAAGAGCCGCCGATCGTCGTCGTCGAGAAAGATTGCCTCCCGCCGGTTACCGCGCGCCATGACGTGGTAAAATGCTCCCGCAAACTCAATCCGAATGCTCCGCGGCATGACATTCGTTAATGTCTTATGGAATTCTGTCAAAATTTGCACACTGACCCCTACTTCCAGACCCCCTACTTCCAGACCCCGGCGATCGGCGGTCAGTTTTCCACCTGATACACCTCAACAAGTGCCACCCCAACCGTGCCATTGACACCTCGCACAATTGCAGTATACGCACCTTCCGTCAGCGTCGCTACAATCGCCGATTCTCGATCATCGCTCGGTGGGATGCCGGTCGCAACGACATCAGCCGCCTGCGTGTCCTTCCAGTTATCGTTGATGTCGAGCAAATCGCCGTTGGCATCGTGCAACTCTAGCGTCGGATCTTGAAGAGCCCCAGCCACTCCAGAAGCCGTCAGTGAAGGTCCGAGTGCTCTAACAAGAATTTTTCCCGTTCCTCCAAGTGACCCTCCGGCAATAAATCCCCCGATCATCACATCGTCTCCGGTATCAACAAATCCCCGCGTACTGATGTTGGACACCGTCGAATTCGCCGTTTGGTCGAGGTCGTATGCTTCCACAAGACCAACCCCGACGCCACCATCATCTTGGCGCAAGATAACCGTATAAGCTCCTGGAGAAAGCGTCGTGACGATCGCGGCCTCGCGATCATCAGTCGGTGAAATGCCAGTCGCGAGGATGTCGCTCTCCTGCGTGTCCTTCCAATCTTCATTGCTGGCAACGATTCCGGTTTGATCATGGAGCTCAAGGTGAGGATTCTGCAAAAAGCCAGCGACTCCAGCTGCAGCCAACGACGGACCAATGCCGCGCAGAATCACTTTCTTCGGATCAGAGCCGGTAATAATGAATCCCCCGATTAGAACATTCTCTCCATTCTGGACCCGCAATCTCGTCG
>JALYOR010000067.1 GCA_030856765.1 Verrucomicrobiota bacterium
ACGTCGAGCATCTCATCCGTCATGTCGATCCCGATCACTTTTCCGCCCGGCCCGACGACCTGGGCGGCGATGAAACAGATCTTGCCCGTGCCGCTGCCGAGATCGAGCACCGTCTCGCCGGTGCGCAGATACTTGCTCGGGTCGCCGCAGCCGTAATCGCGCTCGATCACCTCTTGCGGGATGACTTTGAGATATTCGGGATTGTAATCGACCGGGCAGCAGAGCTTCGCCTCGGCGGCTTTGGCTCCGGCGGCGTAACGTTCCCGGACGGCGGTTTCGGCGTTGATCGTGCTCATGTTGTTGAAGTGCGGCGGTTAGTAATCGGATCGGATGCGTAAGAGGGCTTTGTGGCCGGGACAATTCCCTCGGGAACAAAGAAAGACCTCACGAGCATTTTGCTACGCCCGGCATACGGGAAAGGATGCCGAATCGCAAGATTTTATGGCCGGCAAGGAGCGGCGGTTTGCAACTGCCGAGGGCGCTTCCAAGCGCCCCTCCTAGGCAACTGGTCGCGATCAAAGATTGAACGCAAAGGCGAGATGTGAGACTAAGTAGGCCGTGAGATCCCGCCACACCGCGCATTTTGCCCGCGTCGCCCTCGCGCTGCTGACGTTCTCCGCGTGGTTCGTGGCCACTGATCACTGCGCGCTCGCGGCTGCGTTTCTTCGTCCCGCCGCAGCTACGTCCGCACCCGCCCAGGAATCCTGCCCGGGCCATTCGCAGCCCGAGAAACAGAGCCCGAGCGAATTGCCTTGCTGCAAAACCCTCGTCGCGACGACCGCGCCGGCCAAGATTTCCGCGGGCTACGATCTGCATTCCTTCGTCCTGCAGCCATATCTCGCGTCTGCCTTTCAACTCCTCCCCGGACACTCCGATGCACCTCCAGCCGAGATCGATACCGGCCCGCCCGAGGCGGACACTTTCGCGGAATCTGTTTTGCAGCGGAGCATCCTCGCGCACGCTCCGCCCTGCTTGAGCTAACGACTTGACGCTCGCCGCTCGCGAGCTTTCACAGGTCGTTTTTGTCCGGTGCTCCAGGTGGCTGCATGCCTCCTGTCGGCACGCGCAATTTCTTCGCTCAAACAGAATCTCATCATGCCTAACAAATTTTCATTTCATAAAACCCGGCTCCTCGCCGCGGCCAGCGTTGTCGCTTTAGGCGGGTGCGCCGTGCATCTGCCGCCTGGGCCGGCTTCCAATCCGGCCGATCCGCATGCCGCCGAAGCGGCCGCCGCACCTTTGCGGCCTAGGCTCCTCGCCACTTCCCGCACTTTTGTTTCGCCGCAGGCCGACGATCGCGAACAAAAGGCGAAGCAGATGGATATGAGCAAGATGAAGGACGGCGCCATGCAGCACGACATGGCGGGCATGTCACATCAAGGCCAGGACATGAGCGGGATGTCGCCTGACCAAAAGCCGATGCCGACTGCCGGAACCTATTTCACCTGTCCAATGCATCCCGAAGTTCACGAAGCCGGCCCGGGTCAATGTCCGAAGTGCGGCATGACGCTGGTCAAGGAGTCCGGTGCGCCGGAAGGAGCAAAACCATGAAGAGATCTCTCCTCTTTCCCCTTGTCGCCGCTCTCGCGACCGGTTGCGCGACTCCCAGCGCGCGCACCGGCAAACGCGTGCATTGGAACCGCGGCGGCCCGGAAGACGCACAGATCGAGCAGGGTGTGCAGGCGCTTTTGCGTCGTCAATTAACCGCCGGCAGCGCGGTCCAGATCGCGCTCCTTGAGAATCGCGAGCTGCAAGCGCGGTTCGAGGAAATCGGCATCGCGCAATCCGAAGTCATCCAGGCGGGACTAATCACGAATCCAAACTTCTCGGCCAGCTTCCGGTTCCCTAATCGACCGCCGTCTGGGACGAATATTGAGTACTCGATTGCGCAGAATTTTCTTGAGCTGCTCGTGCTGCCGTTGCGCAAGCGGATCGCGAACGCGCAAATGGCGCAGACCGAGATTCGTGTCGCCGATGAAGTGCTGAAGCTCGCAACCGAGGTGAAGGTCGCCTTTTACACCGTGCAGGCGCGCCAGCAGTTGCTCGACCGGTTGCGAGTGGTGAGCGAGACAAACGAGACGGCCGCGGAGTTTACGAAACGCCTGCACGACGCCGGCAACACGAGCGACCTGGAATTAGTCAACCAACAAGGCAGCTACGAGCAATCCCGCCTCGAAGTCGCGCAGACGGAGCTACAGGTCCGACGCGATCGCGAGCGTCTCAACCGCCTCCTTGGGCTTTGGGGCGCCCAGACCAGTTGGACGATGGCCGATCACCTGCCGGAGTTGCCGGGCAGCGAAGGCTCACTGCGCAATCTGGAGTCGCGCGCCATCGCGCAACGGCTGGACCTTCAGGCCACCCGCATGCATCTCGACCTCATCGGGCAATCCCTCGCCTTGCGCACGAAGACGCGTTACCTCCCGGCCGAGATCCGGATCGGCGTCAACACCGAGCGCGAAACGGATGGCTCTCGCGTAACCGGACCGACCCTTGACTTGGAGCTTCCCATCTTCAACCAAGGTCAGGGCGAGATCGCGAAGTTAACCGCACAATATCGCCAAGCCCAGCGCGAGCTGGAAGCGATGGCAATCAACATCCGTTCCGAAGTGCGCGAGTCTCGCGACCAGTTAATCGCGGCCCGCGATCTCACTTCCTACATTGGAAAGCGACTGTTACCGACGCAACAGCAAGCGCTCAATCTCACGCTTCAGCAATATAACTTCATGCTCAAAGGAGCCTACGACCTCCTGCTCGCGAAGCAGAACGAAGTCGCCGCCGAGCGCAGTTACATCGAAGCCTGGCGCGATTACTGGATCGCGCGGGCTGAGCTGGAACGCGCGGTCGGCGGTTCGCTCTCGTCCTCTTACTCCTCCTCGTCCTCGTCCTCGAAGGAAATGAGGCAAGGAGAACGAGGACGAGGAGGGGAACGAGAAGGACAATAAAACCATGCGCACATATTTCGACCACGAAAAACTGGAAGTTTACCAAGTAGAGCTCGCGTTCATCACTTGGCTCACTCCGCTGTTAGCCAAAGTAAAGCAATCCGGCACCACCACGCGCACAGCCGAAGTGATCGATCAACTCGATCGCGCCAGTCTATCAGCGCTCCTGAACACGGCGGAAGGCAACGGACGCAGGCAGCGCCAGACACGCGCCAAATTCTTCGATGATGCTCGCGGATCATCCACTGAATGCGCCGCGTGTCTCGATGCGTTGGTTGCGAAGCAGCTTTGTTCGCTGGCGGAAGTCTCTGAAGGCAAGGAACTGCTTCTGCGGATTGTTTCGATGCTCACAAAGCTGGTGGAACGATTCGATCGGTTGAATGAGGAACCAGGAAGCTATGGGACCGAGGACGAGGACGGGGAGGAGTAGGAGGACGAACACACCATGATTACACGACGCAGATTCTTCTCGGGAGCAGCGGCGCTGCTGGGCGCTTCAACGCTCGCACAACGGATCGCGGGCGGCGCGAACCTTCTCGCCACACCGACACCCGGCATGCCGGCAACCGGCAGCCGGGTAAACTACCGGCCGGTGGTCACGCCTAACGGATCCACTCTTCCCTGGGTGATGAAGGGTGGAGTAAAAGAGTTCCACCTCATCGCTGAGCCCGTGAAACGCGAATTCGCTCCCGGCATGATCGTGAACTGCTGGGGTTACAACGGGCAGACCCCGGGACCGACGATCGAAGCGGTGGAAGGGGATCACGTCCGTATCCTGGTCACAAACAAACTTCCCGAGCCGACCACGGTGCACTGGCATGGCTTCATTCTGCCTAACGGCATGGATGGCGTCGGTGGCGTGACCCAGAAACACATCCCGCCGGGGGAGACCTATGCCTACGAATTCCCGCTCATTCAGCATGGCGCGCAGATGTATCACCCGCACTCCGATGAAATGACTCAGATGGCGATGGGGATGGAAGGATTCTTTATTATCCATCCGCAAGATGGCTACCCGGAACCGGTTGGCCGGCATTTCCTCATCTTTCTCCAGGAATGGGCCATCCCGCCCGGCACCTCGACTCCGAATCCGAATATCATGGTCGATTTCGACATCTTTACCTTCAACAGCAGAGCCTGGCCCGGAACAGACCCGCTCGTGGTCAAGCTAGGAGACAGAGTGAGAGTTAGTTTCGCCAACCTCAGCATGGATAGCCACCCAATCCATTTCCACGGCCATCGCTGGTGGGTGGTCGAGACCGACGGCGGACCAATTCCGAAAAGCGGATGGTGGCCGGAGACGACAGTGAATATTCCACCGGGCACGACGCGAACGGTGGAATTTATCGCCGATAACCCGGGTGACTGGCCGGTTCATTGTCATAAGAATCACCATGCCATGAACGCCATGAGTCACGAGATTCCGAACGTGATCGGCGTTAATCAAAAGGGCGTCGCGCAGAAAATCGGCAAACTCGTCCCCGGCTACATGGCAATGGGAGAAACCGGCATGGGCGGAATGTCAGAAATGGCAGACATGATGCCCGGACCGAAGAATACTCTTCCCATGATGACCGGGACCGGACAGTTCGGTCCGATCGAAATGGGCGGCATGTTCACCATTCTGAAAGTAAGAGAGGGTATCACTACTTATGATAACCCGGGCTGGTATAAAAATCCGCCCGGCACTGTCGCCTCATCTATCTCGGGCAACGATTCACCCAAGCAAAAACCAAGCGAACCCATGCAACACGACCACTCATGAAAAACAAACTGACTACCTACGCAATCACCCTGCTCGCAAGCGGGTGTTTCATTCTCACACCTGGAGTTTCCCGCGCCGACGAGAAGGCGCCCGACGCGGCCGCGATCACCGCTGCCGCCGAGGACTTCCATAAGGCTCTCGCGGAAGGCAAGCCCGACCAGGTCATGGCCATGCTCCAGCCCGACGCTTTGATCGTCGAAGGTGGAACGGTCCAAACGCGAGACGAATATCAGAGCGAACACCTCGGCGCAGACATCGCCTATGCGGCTGCCGTTCCGGGCAAACAACTCAGCGCCGTCGTCCAGCAGGACGGAGACGTCGCCTGGGTCACGAGCACCTTCCAAGTCACCGGCGAATTCCACGACAAACCGGTCGATAGCCTGGCTGCCGAGACCATGGTCCTGACCAAGACTCCGGAAGGCTGGCGGATTCGCTCCATTCACTGGTCGAGTCACAAAGCTCCGAAAAAGTAGCTTTCGAGGAAAACACATGAACCAAGATAACGTTCGCACCCTTACTTGCCGTCGCATCGCCGGGATGACTCTGGCGCTTCTCCTCAGCGCGGGCTCGGTTTTTGCCCACGATACCTGGGTTACCCCGTCCACGTACGTCACCGCGCCGGGCAAGCCGGTCCTTTTCGCACTTACCAGTGGAATGAAATTTTCCGCCCTTGAAACTGGCCCAAAAGCAGAGCGGATAGCGCACGCGGGTTTTCGTTCCGCAGCGGAGAGAGGCGATTTGAAGGATCTGAAAGGCGAGAAGGAAGCGTTACGCAGCACCGTATCTTTTTCTCACCCTGGGATCGTTACGGTATGGTTTGAGGCGAAGCCGAAAGAACTGGAACTGACGGACGATGATGTCCGCGAATATCTCAAGGAAATTCACGCACCCGATTCTGTCCGGGCGGTTTGGGACAAGCGGCAAAAGGGAGTGAAGTGGAAAGAGAGTTACATCAAATGCGCAAAGACGGTCGTGGTCGTTGGCGACGGAGCAGATGACAAGACGTTTTCCGAACCGGTTGGCATGTCTTTGGAGATGGTCCCACTGACCAATCCCGCAAAGGCGCAGCCGGGAGAGGAACTAACTCTTAAGCTATTGCGCAATGGTCAGCCCGTGCCACAAGCTTCGGTCGCGCTTGTCCGGGAAGGCCATGCGGATCGCATCTTTCAGGTCACCGACGCTGAAGGTCGTGTCACTTTCACGCCCGGCAAAGCGGGACAGTACATGTTGACCAGCGTTATTCTCGAGCCAACCGACGATAGCTC
>JALYOR010000068.1 GCA_030856765.1 Verrucomicrobiota bacterium
ACTGAGAGATCCCTCACCGTCCTGCGGCGGATCGGGATGACAGACGAGGTTAATGGCTGGCTTCGGCTCTTACTTGCAGCAATGTTAAGGGGAGGCCGCCCGCTCCAACCATGAGTCATTCGCATTCGCATCAGCACGATTTTGGTCGCGCCTTTGCCATCGGCGTCGTGCTCAACACCGCGTTTATTATCGCGGAGGTGATCTTCGGATTGCTCAGCCACTCCCTTTCGCTCCTGGCCGATGCGGGCCACAACCTCAGCGACGTGATGGGATTGCTCATGGCTTGGGCGGCGAGCAATCTCGCCCGGCGCACCCCGACCGAACGGTTCACCTACGGCCTGCGCCGCACCTCCGTCCTGGCGGCCCTCTTCAATGCCATTCTCCTCCTCGTCAGCCTCGGCGCGATTGCCTGGGAGGCGATCCGCCGCCTTTATCAACCCGAGCCGGTTCTGGGCCTAACGATGATCTGGGTCGCAGCCGCCGGCGTAGTCGTCAATGGCATGACGGCCTGGATGTTTGCCGGCGGTCGCAAGGGCGATCTCAATATTCGCGGCGCCTTCCTCCACATGGCGGCCGATGCTGGCGTCTCGGCCGGCGTTGTTCTCGCCGGCTTCGTCATCCTTCGCACCGGCTGGTCGTTGCTCGATCCGATCAGCAGCCTCGTCATCGTGGTGATCATTCTTTTCGGAACCTGGGGGCTTCTGCGCGATTCAGTCAGCCTCGTCCTCGACGCGGTTCCGCGCGGGATCGATCCGGGCGCGGTCAAGAATTTCCTCGAAGAGCTTCCGGGCGTGCAGGAAATTCATCATCTCCACGTCTGGGGCTTGAGCACTACCGAGACGGCCTGCACCGCCCACCTGGTCAAGCGCGAGCCCCAACTCGACGACCAACTGCTTAAAACCATTGCGCACGAACTTCACGAACGTTTTGGCATCGAGCACACCACCATCCAATTCGAGTGTTGCGACGGCCCGGATTGCCCGACCGAGCACGACATCTGCGGGCCGGCACCCGCTTCATGAACGCCCTTGTGACCAGAGCGGTCCTCCTCGCCGCCGGCCGCGGGACGCGGATGCGCGACCTCACGAACGATTTGCCCAAGCCGATGATCGAAGTTCGCGGTCAGCCGATCCTCCAATATATCATCGAGGGATTGCGGGGCGCGGGGGTGAACCAGTTCCTCGTCATCGTCGGCTGGCGTGCCGAAGTCGTTAGGCAAAGCTTTGGCGACGGAGCATCGCTGGGAGTCGCGATCGGCTACGCCACGCAAGTGGTGCAGGACGGAACCGGCAAAGTCGTGGAACTCGCGCGCGACTTCGTCGCCAATGACGCCTTCATCCTGGGCTATGGCGACATCCTGGTGGACCCGGTTAATTATTCCCGCCTCACCAACCTCGACGCCGGGACGGAAGCGATCGTGACGGTGAAACGAAGCGACGATGTGAGCAAAGGCGGTGCGGTCTTCGTCAACGAGCGCTTCGAACTCACCGACCTGCGGGAAAAACCGGCACCGGGCGAGCCGACCAGTCCTTGGTACAACGCCGGCATCTATGCCTTCCGTCCCAGCATCTTTGAATTCACCGCCTGCTTGGAACGTTCACCACGCCATGAGTTCGAGCTGACCGACGCGATTCGCGCTCTCGCTCAGTCGGGTAAGAAAGTGCAGGCTCTCGAACTCACCGGTGCTTGGGCCGATGTCCGCGACCCCGAAATCCTCGCCCAACTAAATCGTTAGGCAGGCCAAACCTAGGACCCTTCCTGGGGTTCCTCGCCGATCTCTTCTTCGATTACCTGGCGCCGCTTCTGCGACAGAAAAGGTCGGAGAAATCCGTAGAGCAAATAGCTGAGGAAAATGACCGCGGCCATCCATTGGTAGAACTTCACGGCCACGGCCAGGATGGCGATGAGGATTAAAAAGCTCGGAATCGAGCGCGTCGTTCTCCAATTAACCGCCTTGAAACTCGGGTAGCGGAACTTGCTAAACATCATGAAGGCGAGGAACAGCATCAGCCCCGGGAGCGCATACTTCCAACGCCCGATCGTGCGCTGTCCTTCGTCGAGCCAGAGGAGGAACAAAGTGATCGAGGCGATCACCCCAGCCGCCGCCGGGATCGGAAAGCCGGTAAAATTCTTATCCGGACTGGAAGAGCCGGCCGCGGCGACGCAGTTAAAGCGCGCCAACCGCAAGGCCCCGCAGACCAGGTAAACAAACGCGATCATCCAACCAAGATTCTGGAACTCGCCGAGCACGATCTGATAGACGAGCAACGCCGGCGCCAGGCCGAAGGAGACGATGTCGGCTAACGAATCGAATTCGCGCCCAAAATCGCTCTCGTGCCCGCCCAGGCGCGCGAGGCGGCCATCGAGCAGATCGAAAATACAAGCGGCGAGGATGAACCAGATGGCGTCGCGGAAATGGGCGGCGGCCAGGAAATCGGTTTCCTGCGCCCCATCGTAGATCCGCAGCACGGCGGCGAAGCCACAGAAAAGATTGCCGGCCGTCATCAGATTCGGCAGCAAATAAATTTTCGGGCTGGGGCTGTCGTTCATCATCTAGGAAAGCCGGGCAATCGGGCTCGCTCCGCCGGCGACGCGATCGCCGACCTTGACCAAAACGGTGGCGCTGAGGGGCAGATAAACTTCCGTGCGAGAACCAAAGCGGATCATGCCAAAGCGTTCCCCCTTCGCCACGCTATCCCCCACCCGCGACCAGCCGACGATTCGGCGCGCGATCGCGCCGGTGATTTGCCTAACGACCAAGGTGGCCTGCGGATTTTCAAAGCCCCAGGTCATCGCTTCGTTCTTCTCCGAGCAGGTGGGATTGCGCGCGTCGAGGCACAACCCTTCGTGGTGTTCGCGATAGATGATGCGGCCCTCGATCGGCGCGCGATTCGTGTGGACATCGAAGACGGAAAGAAAAATCGCCACCCGCCGCATCTTTGCCTTCACGACTTCGGTTTCCTCCAACTCGGCGATTTCCACCACCACTCCATCCGCCGCCGCCACTATCACGTTCGACTCCGCCGGCGCGACGCGATCCGGATCGCGGAAGAAAGCAAAGGTGTAGCCGATCAAGGCCAGGAAGAGCAGCGCCAGCCAGGGCGTGAAGAGAAGGCTCAGCCCTGCCAGGATGATGAGCACGGCAAAAATCCAACGTGCCTCGAACAAGGTTTGGTAGCGCATCAGAGGAGGGAGTGTCGGATTCCTCGGTAGGCGGGTCAAGGCTCGCGCTGCATTCGGCTGGCACCGGCGAGGGCGACTTTTCGGATGACAAAGTCGCCGCTCACGGCATCATCCGGCATGCACGCGTCCGAGCCGTCTTCTTCCGCGGTGCAGGTGCTGGACCATCCCTTCGGCGCCGTCCAACTGTCGCTTCTGCGATCGAAGACGACTCGACCTAACGAATTCCGCCAGGCCCTGCAGAAGCTGGCTCTCTTACTCCTGGTGGAAGCAGCCCGCCGCTGGGAAATCGAAGAGATCACACTGGAGAGTCCGCTCCGCTCTTTTCGCGGCGCGGCCTTCCGGCGTCCGGTCGCACTCATCCCGATCCTGCGCGCCGGGCTCGGATTGCAGGAAGGCATGATGCCTCTGCTTCCCGAAGCGAGCACCGGACATGTGGGCCTCTATCGCGATCCGAAAACTTTGCGGCCGGTCAAATATTACTCCCGCCTGCCGGCAAACCTGTCCGAAGCGGAGGTGCTGGTCCTGGATCCGATGCTGGCAACCGGCCATAGCGCCGCCGAAGCCGTCTCGATCGTGAAAGCCGCCGGCGCCACTCGCCTGCAATTCATTTGTGTCCTGGCCTGCCCGCCGGGCGTGGCCGCCCTCCAGCAGGCTCATCCCGACGTGCCGATTATCGCGGCCGCGGTCGATCCGGAATTGAACGAGGTCGGCTATATCGTGCCCGGTCTGGGCGACGCCGGCGATCGTTACTTCGGAACCCTCTAGATACGCGCCCGGTCCAGACTTGCCCTGAACGGTAAACACTGTTGCAATTCAGGATGGACCCGAACGAACCGCGCATCGAAATCTTCGCGCCTTTCGGCGAAGCCTTCGAACTCACGACCAAGATTCTCTTCCGGCCTTTCGATCTGAAGAAATGGTTCGTGCTCGGATTCGCCGCCTGGCTTGCGACCTTCTCCAGTGGTTTCAGATTCAATTATCAGAACCGCGTCGGCAAATCGCGGTGGAATTGGGAGTCGATCCATTACGGCGCGCCGTTTTCCTTCCATGACGCCCCTCCCTGGCTGATCCCGCTTTTGATTGGCGGTCTGGTAGTCGTCTTGGGGCTGATTGTTCTGTTCGCCTGGCTGAACGCGCGCGGTCGCTTCATCTTTACCGATGACATCGTGCGCAACCGGGCCGCCATCACCGAGCCCTGGCGGGAATTTCGCCACGAGGGAAACCGCTATTTCGTCTTCCAGATTGCGTTGATGTTTTGCAACATCATCGTCCTCGGGGGCCTCTTTTTTCTCTTCGCTCTGGGCTGGTATTGGGAACGTCCTGTCATGCCGATTGCCCTCCTTATTTTTTGCGGGGTCGCCTACGTCCTGGCCATGCTGGTCGTCGCCCTGATTTTGAAATTCATGGTGCCAGTTATGTATCGGCAGCGTTGCGCTGGGGTCTCCGCTTTCCGCCAGGTCTGGGCGCTGCTCGTCGCCCGCCCGGGCGTGTTCGTCCTCTTCGCCCTGTTTTACCTCCTGCTTTTTGTCGCCTTCGGGATGATCGGCTGTCTCGCCGCCTGCATGACCTGCTGCCTGGCAGCCCTCCCTTACCTCGGCACCGTCATCCTGCTGCCGGCCGTGCTCTTCCTCTTCGCCTACCCTCTCTGCTTTTTGCGCCAGTTTGGCGACGCCTACGATGTCTTTGCTGTCGGTAGGTCAGCCGAGTTGCCGCCGCCGCTTGTTCCGCCGGTGCAATTGGAACCGCCCCCGCCGGCACCAGAAAATCCAGCATGATCGCGCAACTCACACCGGCAGAGAGAAAATGGCGCGCGCTTAGTCTCGCCCTCATCCCGATCACGCTTTTTGCTCTCCGAATCATCCCGCCGGGGTCGCTTTGGCTGCCCTTCCCGACTTCGTGCGGCGCAATCACGGGATTGCCCTGCATCTTTTGCGGGACGACCCGCGCGATGCACCACCTTTTGCAGGGCGAATTCGCCCGCGCGCTTTACTACAACTGGCTGGCTTTTCCGCTTCTGGCCGGTGCGGGCGCGGCTTTCCTCTTCCAACTGCTCGAGCTGGTGAAGG
>JALYOR010000074.1 GCA_030856765.1 Verrucomicrobiota bacterium
TTCCGCGACTCAGACCACCTCGAGCTGCAAGGCTCACCAAGGTCCCGGCCGTTGCGTGCTGCGTGAACTGCACGGTGCCACCAACCTCGAAACGTCCCGATAACGTCCTTCCCTCCAAGGTCTGAACAACGCCCGACTGGTTAACGATGCCGGCTCCGCTGAGGGTCAGAACCTGTCCTTGAAAATAATCGCCCTCCACCAGCAGGACGAAAGGCTGAGCGCCCGGGCCAAATACGATCGCGTCGAGATCGGTCGATCGACTAGCGCACTCGGCGAATCGGATGTCGCAAAGGTGGCGACGTCGTCAGGCCCATCCGGAATGGTCTGCGGGACCCAATGGCTGGGACAAGAACGACGCGCGTGCGCTCCCCGGATCGGATGCGCGCTTACGCGCGCGCTAAGCCGGGTAACTAGCCGGCGGTCGGCTCGATTAACCCGAAATCGCCGCTCTTGCGCCGGTAGAGCACGTTGACGCGCGAGTTCCTCGCGTTCATGAAGACGATGAACTGGCGGGTCGACATCTCGAGCTGCAAGACGGCTTCGTCGACGAACATTGGCTTGACCGGGTAACGCTCGGTTCGGACCACGGTGTGCTCGTGGTGCTCGTCTTCTTCGACCGGCTCGGGATGCAGGATTTGCTCCTCAATATGGCGGATGTCTTCCTTGCGCGGGCGATGACGTTTGAGGAGGCGCGTCTTGTACTTGCGCATCTGGCGCGCGATCTTGTCCATCACGGTGTCGATCGCGGCGTAAAGATCGTCGGTTTCCTCGCGGGCCTCGATTGTGATGTGGTTCGAGCAAATCAGCACGACCTCGGCCCAGTGCCGATACTTTTCCACCCCGAGGATGACGTGGGCCTCGATGATTTTCGGATAATCGAGGTGCAACCCCTCGATCTTGCGAGTGGCGTAGTCGTTAATCGCGACGGTGATGGCCAGATGGCGGCCGGTCACTTTGACGGTTGGATTGGCGTTGGCGGTTTGCATGCGGTCAGCTCCTTCGGTTTACATCTGAAAGCGTTCGCCAAGATAAAGCTGGCGGCTGATCGGGTCGTTGATCAGAAAATCTTTTGTGCCCTCGCTGACCACGCGGCCTTCGTCGATGAGATAGGCGCGATCCACGATGGATAGGGTTTCGCGCACGTTGTGGTCGGTGATGAGAATGGCGAGGCCGGATTTGCGCAGGTTCACGACCAGCTGCTGGACGTCGTAAACCGCGATCGGATCCACCCCGCTGAAGGGTTCATCGAGCATGAGCAGCTTGGGCCGGGTGACGAGGGAGCGGGCGATGGTGAGGCGGCGTTTTTCGCCACCGCTCAGGGTCAGGGCGGTGTTCTTGGCGATCCGCTCGATCCCGAACTGATGGAGCAGTTCCTCGCAACGGTGGCGCCGTTCCTTTTTGCTCAGCGGCATGGTTTCGAGAATGGCGAGGATGTTTTGTTCCACCGTCATTTTGCGAAAGATCGATTCTTCCTGTGGCAGGTAACCCATCCCGAGCCGGGCGCGTTTGTACATCGGGTAATCGGTCACGTCGGTGCCCGACAAGACGACCCGGCCGCTATTTGGCCTAACGAGCCCGACGATCATGTAAAAGCTGGTCGTCTTGCCGGCTCCGTTTTTGCCCAGTAACCCGACGATCTCGCCCTGGCCGACTTCGAGTTTAATCCCGTTCACGACCGCACGGCCACTGTAGATCTTGACCAGGTCGTCTGTCCGCAGGACTTCGGCGTGTTCGTTAGGCGACGCAACGGCCGCAGAGGCCGATTCGGTGGCGGGCGGCGACGCAGTGGGACTCATCATGGAGCTGGCGTGGCGGCCGCGGGGGGTTGGCCGTTCTTGTCATCTTTCTGCTGCTGCCGAATTTCGGTCCGGCTGGGACCGTGGGTGGTGAGACGTCCATCGGCGTTTAAGATCATGACCGTAGCCGGGCTAGTCGCGACGTGCGTATCGAATCCTTGTTGGACCCGCGGGCTGCCGGTCAGCACCACATTGCCATCGGAGGAAGTGTAGACCGCTTTCTCGGAAAGTCCGACGGCTTTGGAGGGCTTACCCCCTTTCGGATCGGGCTTGTCGCGCACCACCCCGACATGCCCCTCGGCAATGGCTCGCTCGAGGCCTTTACCTTCTTCCTTGTGAATGTAGACGGTCATTTTGTCGGACTGGATGTTGAAACGCGGATCGAAGACCCGCACGTGTCCGCTGAAAGTGCCGATGCGCTTCTCCGTGTCGAAGGTGGCTTCGTCGGAATAAATCTGGGTGGCGATCGGCTGGCCCTTGGCGTCGGTCGTCGCGTCGAGCGCCGGGACCGGCTTGGACTTGGCTGCCGGAGTCGCGCTAGCGCCCGCTCGAATCGAATCCTGCGCTCCCACGCGAGCGATGACCAGGAACGCCAAAACGAATGAGAGAAAAATTGGCTTCATTTTTTTGCGGCCGTGCCGGTGATTTCCTTTTGGTTGAAAATGGTCATGTGCACGTTGCCGTTGAGGGCGCCCTGGTGGGTCATGGTGTTGAAGGTCATGGCATCGCCCTCGATCTCGAAGTCCGCCCGCTTGATCTTGGTGCGCTGCTTGGAAGCGATCACGCGGGTCTCGAGATTGAGCACGGCGTCCGCCATCGCGACGTTGAAATCGGGCTTTTCGTGTTCGTCGAAGGTGATCATTTTCACTTCGGTAAAACGGACGTGATCTTCATCGATCCGCGCGGCGGTGGCAGCTTCGAAGCGACCGAGGAGGTGGCCTTTGAGGTCGTAATTGGGGAGGACGAGCCCTTTCGCTTCATGGCCCACCGTGAGTGGGATGTTCTTGAGGCCGAGCTGTTCCTGTCCCGGCGTCGGTGACACGGCGGCTTTGCGGCGTTTGCGATCGCCGGCGGTGGCGAGGCAGCTGCCCGCGAGCAACAGAACAAAACTCAGGCGCGCGCTTCGGCGGAAGCGCCCGCTACGACACGGCAGCATGAATAGCTTTTAACATGCGCAAATGCTTCGGCAAATCCTTTAGCGGAACTTGATTGGGCCCATCGGAGAACGCGCCGGCCGGGTTTTCGTGCACCTCCATGAAAATACCGTCGCAGCCAGCGGCGAGGGCCGCGCGAGCCAGGACCGGGGCGAGGGCCGCATCACCGGAGGTGGCGTCGCCCGCGCCACCCGGGCGCTGGATCGAATGGGTCGCATCAAAAATGGCGTGGTAACCATCGGCGCGCAGCCAGGCAAGGGAGCGCATGTCGGCGACGAGATTATTGTAGCCGAAGGTGGTACCGCGTTCCGTGAAGAAGAACTTTTTCGCGCCGAAAGCTTCGAGTTTTTCGGCGATATTGCGCACGTCCCAGGGGGCGAGGAACTGGCCTTTTTTTACATTCACCATCCGCCCGGTCTCGGCCGCGGCGCGAATGAGATCGGTCTGGCGACAAAGAAAGGCCGGGATCTGCAGGACATCGATGAACTCAGCCGCGATCGCGGCGTCGTTAGGCGAATGGATATCGGTCGTGACCGGCATCCCGATCTCCTGCCCGATCTCGGCCAGGAGCGCGCAACCTTCGCGCACTCCGATCCCGCGGTAGGAGCGGACGGAGGTGCGGTTCGCCTTATCGTAGGAAGCTTTGAAAATAAAAGGCAGTTTCTCGGCCGCACAAACCGCGGCAATCTTCCGCGCCATCCGCCGGACGAACTTCTCCGATTCGATCACACACGGGCCGAGAATGAAGGCGGGGCAATTGCCGCCCAGCTTCACCTTTCCGATTGTTAGGGGCCTGGGCTTCACGAGGAAGCAGTCTCGCGAAAAAGCATCCTCAGGTCCAAGAGGTCAGGCCGTTTCCGACGCGACCGGCTCGAGCAACTCTGGATCGGCCGGCACTTCGTCGAGCGCGGCGGGCTCGATCGCAATGATGGCGTAGCGACCGGTGTCGCCTTTGGCATTCAGCTCCACCACTTCGCCGAGGCGATGGCCTAACAATGACTGACCGATCGCCGTCTGGTAGGAAATAATGGAACGCTCCGGATCGCCGTCCCAAGCGCCGAGGATGGTGTAGGTCTCCTCTGCGTTCGTGTTCGCTTCGCGCAGGGTGACCACCGTGCCGATCGAGACCTGGGTCAAATCGGGATTCTCGAAAGCGGTCCCGCGGGCGCGGTGAAGGTCGCGTTCCAACTCCGCCCTGCGCCGCATGAGGACGGCTTGCATTTCCTTGGCCGCTTTGAATTCGAAATTTTCCCGCAAATCACCATAGGAGCGGGCGACGCCGATCTCCTTGCTGTTCTCGGGAATCTTCTTGTTGACCAGCTCCTCGAGCTCGGCTTTGCGCCTCTGCAAACTGCTCCAGGAAACGACCAGCGCTTCGCTCTTTTCTTCCGGTTGCCCGCCCGTGATCAGGCTCTGCAGGTCCGGATAGAGCTTGATGATGCGCGCCAGGAGCGAGCGTTTGGTCAATTCATCGAAAACCGGGCTGAGCATGAGGCGGCGTATCGCGTCGCGGGCCAGGCCTGGTTCGGCACCGGCGAAGAGATCGGGAATCAGCGCGCGATCGGAGAGGAGCAGATCGCGCAGGCGGGTGCTACGACTGTTGCTCTCGTTATGCTGATCGCGTTCGCAGGCGGAAAGAATGGCGCTGAGCAAATCGGGGTTGATCAATTCCGGCCATTCGGCGCGATTTTTGCACAGCCAGAAAAGCATTTCGCTGGTGGCGGAGTGTTCGCGCAGGCTGCGCTCGTAGGCGGCGCGCAACTCATCCAGCTTGCCGGCTTCGGCAAAAACCTTCGGCATCGATGAAACGAGCCGGGCGTTGCTTCCTTGCATGAGTTGAAGGGCCCGCGTCGTCCAGCGGTCGCCTAGCGCGGCAGGGAAGGAGTGAAGTATGCGGCGCTCCTTGGCGGACGGGATTTTCGGGAGGATGGTGGCCAGGCGCGGGTCTTCCTCCGCGATTAAATGCTCGAGGGTAAACTCCGGATGAGAGCTGCGCAGTTTGGGTTCGCGCTGAAGGAGGTCGTCGCGGCCAAGGACCAGCTCGAAGGCCATCGCCGGGTTGAGCCGCTGATTGCGGCGCGCCGTTTCCTCGATCGCATCGACGAGGGGCTGCAACTGCTTCTCGGGCTGCGCGAATTCGTGGTGAAGCTTGATGATCTGGTCGAGCGCGGCCGCCTGTTCCTTGGGCTGGCGGGCTTGATTGAAAAAGGTGAGGAGCTCATCGGCGCGCGAAACCGGGGTGGAACGCAGCTCGATCGGGTCGGTCTTTTTCGTCGGGATGAGGAAGTGGCCTTCCTTCTTGAGGAGCTTCTTGGTCGAGTCCCACCAGCGCTTGAATTCGGGCTCGCTGAAGACCTCGCCTAACAACCAGCTGCTAATCTGCGCCTGGGTCGCCTTCCCGCCCAAGCTTTCGAGAATATTCCGCATCACGGCGGTGGCGTTTTCCTTCAGTTGGTTCTTGAGCGCGGGCAGGTCAGTCGCTTTTTGCGCGAGCACATGCTCGGCTGGGATGGGAGTCAGATTCTCGGCCGCATACTGCAACTGCATGGGGTGCGATTTCTTTTTCTCGAAATCGATCAGGATCTGATTGAGGAGCAGGTTCCAATCGGCGACCCGACCAAAGCCCCAACTCTTGTGCAGGCAGAAGGCGCCCGGCTTGAGTTGATCGAGTTGTTCCGCGCCGGCTATGCTCAGCTTTCCTGCCTCCACCAACTTTTGCAATTCTGCGTCCATGAAATGTGGGGAGTAATGATGCATGACCCCCCGCCCCTGCGCAAACCAATGTGCTGCGGTTTTCCATTGCCCGCTCCCAGCAGGCGTGGAACCCTAGCGCCTCGTGTTGGTCAGCATTTGGTTCTGGGTCGCTTTTCATCTCGGCGTGCTGATCGCACTGGCGATCGATCTGTTCAGCGATCGCGCCCATGATCGCATCAGCCTGCGGAGCGCGGTCCTGCGCAGTCTCCTTTGGGTTGGGCTCTCGCTCAGTTTCAACGCTTTCGTCTGGTGGTGGCAAGGTCCCGACCAGGCGATTGCGTTCTTTACCGGTTACCTGATCGAGTACTCGCTCAGCGTCGATAACATCTTCGTCTTCGGTCTTATCTTCGCCTACTTCCGCGTCCCGCCCCGCTACGAACATCGGGTCTTGCTTTGGGGCATCCTGGGCGCCATCACGATGCGGGCCATCATGATCGGGTTAGGGGTGGCGCTGGTCGCGCGCTTCCATTTCGTTCTCTATCTTTTTGGCGCGTTTCTCGTCATCACGGGTTTACGGATGCTGGGGAGCAAGTCCCAGACGGTCGATCTCGATCACAACTTCGTCCTGCGCACGATTCGGCGCCTGGTGCCAGTGACGAACGATTATCACGGCCCGAAGTTCATCGCTCTGGTCGGCGGCCGCCGCATGCTAACGCCGCTCGCACTCGTCCTCATCGTGATCGAAGTGATGGACCTGATTTTTGCGGTCGATTCCATCCCGGCCGTCCTCGCAATTACGCGGGATACCTTCATCGTTTACACTTCGAACATCTGCGCGATTCTCGGCCTGCGCTCGCGCTACTTCCTGCTCGCAAATCTCGTCTCGCGCTTTGTTTATTTGCGTGTTGGACTGGCCATTATTCTTTGCTTTGTCGGTCTCAAAATGCTGGTCGAGCCGTGGCTGGATCTGCCGACCTGGCTCTCGCTCCTGTTCATCGCCGTGGTCCTCGGCGTCACCACCGTGGCCTCGCTCATCTCGACCCGGGACCAGCCTGCGTCGGCGGGGAAGTAAACAAGTATTGCATTCTCCTGCTCAACTCGGTTTACTCAGAGACACCTGATGAAAACGCTGCTCGTTATGCTGCTCGGGGTCGGCTTGGCCGCCACTTCGCTGGCCGACATTCAAGATCCGCCGGCGGCGGATTATGGGCCGACGCGCAAATTGGGGCGGGGACTTTCCAACATGGCTTTCGGCTGGGCGGAGATCCCGGTCACGATCGCCAAGATCAACAACCAGGAAGGCAACGCGGCCGGGGCGAGCTACGGAGTGGTGCGAGGGACCGGCCGGGCTTTCGCGCGTTTCGGAGTCGGCTTCTACGAAGCGCTTCTCTGGCCGATCCCGGTTTACAAAGGGACCTACTACCCGGTGCTGCGCAGCGACATCCCGTGGATTCATCGCGGCTACAGCGAGTTTCCGCCGGAATTGGGGAACGAATCGAAATACCCCTACGTGCGCGATTACTGAGCCGCTCGTTAGGCGAACAACCAGTTGAGGGAACTTCGCGCGGACGAGCTGGGAGCGCGCCTCACGCCACTTTTCGAGGAGAACTTCGCCCGGTTCGGCGAACTGGGCGCGGCGGTTTCGATTTGGCAAAACGGCCGGTCGCTCCTGGAACTCCGAGGAGGCTTTCGCGAGGCGCGGAGAGAAGAACCCTGGACCGACGATACCATCGTCCTCTTCTGGTCCGCGACCAAAGGCCTCGGCAGCGCCTGCCTCCTGCATTTGCTGCAGAAAAAAGCGATCTCATTGCCACGCCGAGTAGCGGAATTCTGGCCGGAGTTCGCGCAAGCGGGCAAGGAAACGATCACGCTGGCCCAGCTCCTTTCCCATCAGGCCGGGCTGGCGGCGCTCGATCAAGCGGTGGAGGTCACCGACCACGCCGCCGTCGTTAGGGCAGTCGAAGTTCAGACGCCCCTCTGGCCACCCGGCACCGCCCATGGTTACCATGCGCGCACCTTTGGCTTTCTGCTTGAGGAGCTGGTGCGCCGAATCGATGGCCGCACCCTTGGCGAATATTGGCGGGAAGTTTTTGCTCTGCCGCTCGGACTCGATCTATGGATCGGCCTGCCTAACGAAATGAACTCCCGTGCCGCCACCATCTATGCCGCGCGCCAGGCGGCGGCCTCGACCGACCCGTTCTACCGTGCTCTCGCCACACCGGGGACACTGCCACGGCGCGTCTTTAATTCTCCGCGAGGGCTGCCTGGCGTGAGTGCAATGAATCAGCCGGAGAATCGCGCGCTCTCGTTCGCCTCTTTTGGAGGCATCGGTAGCGCGACCAGCCTGGCAAAGTTCTACGCCGTGCTGGCCGACGGAGGGGAATGGGAGGGCCGGCGATTCTTTTCCGAAGCCACGATTCGGCAAATGTCGACCACGCTGGTCGACGGAATGGATCGTGTCTTCCTGGGGCCGAGCGCTTTCTCGGCCGGTTTTATGAAAGATCCAGCGGGAGCCGAACCCCGCATTTTTGGACCGTCTCATTTGGCTTTCGGTCATCCCGGCGCGGGCGGGAGCCTGGCTTTCGCGGATCCGGAGAATCGAATTTCTTTTGCCTACGTGATGAACCAAATGGAGCAGAAACTCTTCCCAACCGAAAAGGCTCTCCGGCTCGTTGCCGCCCTTTACGAGTGACACCCTGGTGGCAGGCGGCGCTTCCGTGCCTGGAGGGATTCGAACCCCCAGCCTTCTGATCCGAAGTCAGAAGCTCTATCCGGTTGAGGTACAGGCACTGGGCGGCGAGAACGAACAACGGGAAACCGTAACCTGCCACTCGGAATCTGGTATCCTGCCACTGAGGCCATAAACATTGACATTTTCCGTTATTCTCAGGCAGGATGGGTTATGCGCGGAGAATTTGCTTTGACTATTTTTGGAACTGAACGGCGCTGGCTTTTTCTAACTTTGGCGGTCGCAGCTGGCCTTGGCCTGCCCGTGCAACTTGGACGGGCCGACTCGCCCGTGACTGAGGGCAGCTGGAGTACCCTGCCCTACCTGATGCCGATCAATCCGATCCACGTGGGCCTCATGCATACCGGCAAGGTGCTGGTGGTGGCCGGCTCCGAGAATGTCGCCTTGCAGCACGATGAGGAACGCTATTACGGCGCGGTGTATGATCCCGCCGCCGGCACGTTCCAAGTGCAAGATCTGCTTTGGGACATTTTTTGCACCGGCATGGCCGCCCTCCCCGATGGCCGCTTTCTCATCATCGGTGGGACCGACCATTACAACCCCTTCTACGGCGAATCGCTGGCCACCGTCTTTGATCCGCAGACGGAGAAATTTGCCCAGCTCGAAGAGATGGGCAACGGCCGCTGGTACGGCAGCTCGATCATCCTGGGCGACGGCAGTCTGATGGCTTTCTCCGGCTTGGATGCGAACCGCGCGACGAATAAGGCGGTCGAGCTCTATAACGTCGGCCCGGGATGGAGCCAGGAATACTTCGCGCAGTGGACCCCACCGCTCTATCCGCGGATGCACCTCCTCCCGAACGGCAACGTCTTCTACGATGGACCCAATCCCGACGCCGCCATTTTCAACCCCACGACCAAGGTCTGGACGCTGAATGTGGCCCAGAGCATCTTTGGAAATCGACGCGGCGGTTCATCGGTGCTGCTGCCCTTGCGTCCGGGAAACGGCTACCAGCCGAAAGTCATCATCCTCGGCGGCGGCAATGTTGGCACGACCAGTACCGAAATCATCGATCTCTCGGTCGCCTCGCCCGCCTATCGCCAAACTTCTCCGATGGCCGAGGGGCGCATTCGCCTCAACGCCGTGCTCCTTCCTTCGGGCAAGGTGATGGCGTTGGGCGGCTCGACCATCGATGAAGACCCCAACTTCGCCAGCTTGAAGGGCGAAATTTTTGACCCGACGACCGAGACTTGGTCGCTGGCCGGCACTTCTGTCTATCCGCGCCTCTACCACTCCTCCGCGCTCCTCCTGCCTGACGCCACGGTCTGGGTAGCGGGCAGCAATCCGGAAGAAAGTTTCTTTGAAAACCACATGGAGGTTTATTCGCCCGCCTACCTCTTCACCACCGATCAGAACGGCAACGTCATTCCCGCGCCCCGTCCCACCATCAACAGTGTGACCAGCGAAATCGCGTATGGAGCGACCTTCATCATTCAGACACCCGACGCGGCCGACATCGGCGAGGTCGTGATGATGAAACCAGGCTCTTCGAGCCACTCCTTCGATTTCGAGCAGCGTTTCGTGGGACTCACTTTCAGCCTCACCGGCGGCAAGCTCACCGCCATCGCGCCGCCGAACGGCTCGATCGCCCCTCCCGGTTACTACATGGTCTTCATTCTCAATCGCTCGGGCGTGCCCTCGGTGGCCAAGTTTGTCCATCTCAGTTCGACGCCGCGCAATAAAACGCCTAACGTTTCCATCACCGCGCCTCGGGGGAGCGTGGTCATTCAGGCGGGCCAATCAGTCGACTTCGCCGGTCAGGCGATCGACCCGGACGGCTCGGTCGCGAGCTACAAATGGGTTTTTCCCGGCGGTTCGCCGGCCACCAGCACGGCCCAGAATCCGGGCACGGTGACCTTCGCTCAGCCCGGCACTTACATCGTCTCGATGAATGCCCTCGATAACCTGGGCGGCAGCGATCCCAGCCCGCCGACCCGGACCATCATTGTCGATGGCGAAGAAGAACTCGAGCTCTACATCCTGAAGCCGGCCGCGAATTCGACCGTCACGGGCGGCACGGTGAAGATCGTCTTCGAGGCGGAAAACGCGGAGGTCAACGGTAATACCTTTACCTGCTCAGTGGACGGCCAGGTGATCGGCACCACGACCCTCGATGGCGTCAAGGCGAACTTCACTTGGAATACGAGCAGCTACGCCAACGGTCAGCACACCATCTCGGGCACGATCACGGAGGCTGGCGGGGACATGGCCTCGATCAGCGAGACGGTGACCTTGGCCAAGTAACAAAGCCCGAGAGCCGCGATTGAATTGGCCGCATCATCCAGTCAGGACCGGGGAGTGGTGTTTTCCGCTCGTTAGGCGGCGAGAAGTTCGACCGCGTTCAAGGCTGCGATAATCTCACACCCGACGAGGAGTTTTTCCAAAGGATCGCAGCTTTGCAGCTCTTCCTCGTTGAGGATGCGCTGCCAATATGATGGCGGGCGGGTGGAGTCGCAATCGCGGGAGAATTCGGCGGTCAAGATCATGACCGTCCTTTAGCAGCAGCCGTGCCAGCGCCGGAGAGCTTCTTCCCCCGCTGACGGGGCGGGGGGTGGCCAACGGGACTCGAACCCGCAACAGCCAGAACCACAATCTGGGGCTCTACCATTGAGCTATGGCCACCGTCGCGCTGCGACTCTAATTTTTCCGCGCACAATTGCAAAGGCAAAGCCGTCAGCGGGCCGCACCGACATTGCAAGGCGGCGGCGGGTCGGCTATCATCCGCCCTCTTGGCGATGAACAAAATCGGGCTGCTTCTCCTACCGATCCTCGCGGTTCTCGCGCTGCCGTTCCACGCGTCCG
>JALYOR010000163.1 GCA_030856765.1 Verrucomicrobiota bacterium
GCCAGGCCGAGATCACGGTCTTTGCGAACGCCGCCGACGCGCTCGCCGCCGTGCGCGAGCTCCGGCCGGATGTTCTCCTGAGCGATATTGAGATGCCTAACGAGAGCGGTTACGACCTCATCCGCCAAGTGCGCGCCCTGCCGGCGGAGGAAGGCGGGAGAACGCCGGCCGCCGCCCTCACGGCCTATGCGCGCGCGGCCGATCGCACCCAGGCGCTCCGGGCCGGTTTTCAGATGCATGCGCCGAAGCCGGTCGAGCCGAGCGAACTGATCGCGGTCATCGCCAACCTGGCCGCGCGCGGCGGGACGAACGCCGCTCCGGTCTCACGCGCCTAACGAGGCGCGATGGCGAGGGCGCGGCGCGCTCTTTCGAAGACTTCCTCGATGTCGCGCTGGTCGCGCTCGTTTTTGGCCGCGGCCACCCCGTCGTCGCGGATGGCGCGGGCGTGCCCGAGCAGCACCTCGCGATCTTCCGCCTTCTGCAATTCCGCCGCGACCCGCGTCAGCATGTCAAGCAACCGGATTACGACGCCGACACTGCCGCGCCCGTACTGGCGAATCTGATTGAGCGCAGCGGCGGCGATTCCGGCGTAACCGGTCACGTCGATGACGAGACGGAGATAATTTTCCTCGTCGTAGTGCAGAGCCGTGGTGTGATCTTGATGAGGTCCAGGCCGCCCGCGATGCCGTCCTCCGCCTAACGTTCAAGGCACTACTTCGGCAGACGAAGAAATGGCGGAGTGCGCCACCTTGTATTCCAGCTGCGCGAAACGCGGATCATCGAAGAGCGGCGCCAGCCACTGATAGAAACGCGGCGTGCTGACCCGCGCCGATCGATCCGTGCACGCCTCGTCGAGTGCCGCGAAAGCTTTGTCTTTTTCCCCGAGCGCGGCGTAGATCGCCGCGAAATGCGACTGGTCGACATAACGATGCTTCGCCAGCTCTTCGAGAGCCGTCAGAATTTCCCGGGCGCGATCGGGCTGGCCGGTCTGCGCGTAGCAGACGGCGAGTTGGAAATTCGGCCGCGTCATCCTCCCGGCGGGGAGCGACTCGTAGCGCTTGATCGCATCCGGCCAGCGCCCCATCGCAGCGTAAACCGTCGCGATCGGATCGACGTCGTAGAAAAATTGCGGATCGATTTCCATCACCCGCTCGGCGAGTTGCAACGCGTCTTGATATTCGCCGCGCGCGATCGCGATCAGGCATTCGAACATGAGCGGCCAGGTGTAACCGGGATCGAGGGCGCGGGCGCGTTGGATTTCCATCCGGCCGGCGTCGAAATTTCGCTCGACCCGCGCCCGGTACCAGGCGAGCCAGCGATGGGCGTCGGAGGAATTCGGATCGAGCGCGACGGCGCGTTCCAGTTCGCGTTTGGCGAGGGGAAAATTGCGGTCGTAGAGCATGGAAACCGCGCCCAACCAGATGTGACCGACGCCTGCGCCGTCATCGTTCTCGACTGACTTGAGCGCGGCGCGCCGCATCGGACCCAAAACTTCCAGGGGCGCGCGATAAGCGTCCGCGATCGTGAGGTAGGCGCCAGCCAGGTCGCCCCAGGCAATGGCGTAATGCGGATCTTCGGCGACGGCTTCCTGCAAGAGGGCGATTTTCCCCGTCAGGCTCTGCTCGTCAGCGTGCGCGCCCAGCGCGTGGGCGCGCAAATAGAGATCGTGCGCCCGCACGCTGGTGGTGGAGGGAGCGCGCAGCCGCTCCGACTGGGCGGGGGCGAGTTTGATCTTCAAGGCGTCGGCCACCTGCTGGGCGACTTCGCCTTGCACATCGAAGACATTCGCGACTTTGCGGCGATAACTTTCCGCCCAAAGCTGAATGCCGCTACCGGCGTCGATCAGTTGGACATTGATCAGGATGTCGTCATCTGCTTTCTGCACGCTGCCCTCGAGCAGCGCGCCAACCCCCAACTGACGACCGACCATCTGCAAATCCTCGGGGTGGCTTTGATATTTCTGCGTTGATGTGCGCGACCGGATGGTCAGGTCGCGCACTTGCGCGAGGCTGGTCAGAATTTCGTCGCGCATCCCGCTCACGAAATAGGCGTTGCTTTGCTCGTCGCTCAGATTTTCAAAAGGAAGCACGGCAATCGCCTTGTTATCGACGGCCAGGGCGACGGACGCGTTCTTCCCGGCGCCGCCCGGCTGCGAGCGGATGAACTTAAAAACCATCAGCCCAAGCGCGATCGTCGCCGCCAAAATAATAAGAGCGGTGAGCTGGCGTCCGGTGTGGCGGAGGGTCAGAGCCTGCTTCGAGACGGTCTCGCCGTCCTGCGGGTGATTCTCTGCCGTCCGGTCGAAGGCCCAGGTCAAAGCCAAGGCCACGGGAAAACCGAGGACGAGGACCACCACGATCAGCCTGACGATCCAGTCGGGAATCTCGAAAAAGGGAAAGACCTGGGTCGCGACCTGGATTAGGAGCCAGCCGACGACCGCATAGGCCAGCGCCACTTTATAAAGCTGGCGCCGTTGCAGCTCGGCCAGGAAATTTTCCCCTTTCACAAACACGAGTAAGCCGCTTTCGAAGTTTCGCGGCGATAAAACTCCGAGCAGATTGTCCGGAGGGCGATTCGTCGACCGAGCGCGATGCGGCTCCTTTTCCGTTGCGGATCCGCAGTGCCCGCTCAAATTGCCGGCAGTGAAGCGGCGGCTCTCGGCCCTGGCGGCGATTTTGATCGGCGGAGGAATCGGCGGCGCGATCGATATCACCTACGCGATTGGGTTTTCGGCGATGCGCGGGGTGCCGCCCATGCGCATTCTCCAATCCGTCGCGAGCGGGCTGCTGGGCGCACCCGCTTTCGAAGGCGGAATGCCGGTCGCGATGCTCGGACTGTTGCTGCATTTCTGCATCTCGCTGCTCTGGGCGACGATCTTCTACCTCACCAGCCGTTCGATTTCGTTTCTCACCCGCCACGCCGTCGTGGCCGGTTTGTTTTTTGGCTTCATCATTTACGCGATCATGAATCTCGTCGTCCTGCCGCTCTCGGCCTATCCGAGAAAGGTTTCCTTCCCGTTGCTCGTTCTCGTGACCGGGCTTTTCGTGCACATGGTTGGCATCGGGTTGCCGATCGCCCTGGCGATGCGCCGAACCGTGAGCGTCAAAAAGTGAAGACCTGTTTTTCGCTCTAACGATCGCCGTTTGCGCGTCTGCGACTCGCCCCAACCGGGTCACGGAAACAAAAACTTTTGCCGGAGGACCGGTCGAGTTCGAGGAAATCCGTGGCCTGGAGCACAACTTCGGGCCGGCTCCTGGAGCGTACGCTTCCGCGCATCCACAGGTCGATGAGGAAAACGCAGGGTTGGTTCGAGCGTTTTCTTCGGCGTGAGCCGGCTTAGCGTTCTAGCTTTTGGTTAGGACGCGCTGCGCGATCTCGAAATTCTGCTCGATGTCGAGGCGGTCGCCTTCGTTGCGAGCCGCGGCCACACCGTCGTCGCGAATCGCCCGGGCGTGATCGAGCAACACCGTCCGATCTTCCGCCTTGGGCAATTCCTGCGCGACCCGCGCGATCATATCGAGCAGCCGAGTCACCACGGCAATGCTGCCGCGGCCATACTGCCGGATTTGGTTGAGCGCCGAGGCCGCCATCCCGGCATAATCCGTCACGTCCGTCACGAGGCGCAGCTTGTTTTCTTCGTCGCAATGCAGCGCCGTCGGAATCTGGCGTCGGCCCACTTTGATCAGCGCAACGCCGAGCCACTCGATGCAGCTCATGGCCGTGAATGGATCGTTGACGCCCGGCGACAAGGCCCGCACCGCCACTTCGACCAATTGATCGATCGCATATTCGATGTCTTGACTCGGTGTCCGGTGCCATCCGAAAAAGTAGGCATCACAGAACTTCTCACCGAATTCTTCGGTCAACTTGCTGGCCGGCCAGGCCAGCGCGAGCGGTGCCTCTTCCGCGACAAAATCTCCCGGTCGGCGGCATAACCGGACCGCCATTCCTTCGCGGGTCGCCAGCTCAAGCAGGCGATCCTGGTCGATCGCTTGGATGAAGCCACTTTTTTTGGAAGCGATCGGCTGCGCCTCCTCGGCAAAGCCATCCGGGAGCCGTTTCTCGATATCGCTCTTCTTCTCGCGCGGACCTTCACTGAGCTCATCTGGGTAAAGTCGATCGATGCGGGACAGCAACTCCTCCGCCACCCGGCCAACGAGGTTCTCCGCCAGGATCGAATTCGGCACGTGGTGGATGAAAAAAATCAGAAACCCGACCGAGGCGACGGCGAAGAGAATGCCGCACGTGACCGACAAGAAAGGCACGAAGCTGGTCGCGTCCGTCCCGCGAATGGTGCGCAGAATGAGGAGGCTGTAGAGAAAAGTGGCGACGAAAACGCCCAGAACAAATTGGGTGGCGCGATCGTTCATGAAGTTGCGCAGGAGGCGCGGCCCAAATTGCGAGGAAGCGAGCGAGAGGGTGACGATGGTGATCGAGAAAACGACACCGGCGACGGTGATGGTGGAACCGGCGATGGTGGAAAGGACGCTGCGTGCGCCTTCCGGTCCACCGGCCCAAATCCAGCCCGCGGCCCGGGCCCATTTTGCATTCACCAAGGTGTCGATATGGACGGTGAGAAAGGAAAGGCCGGTCGCCAGGATCGACATGATGGTGGGGACGAACCAGTAACTGCTGGAGAGCCGCTCCCAGACGGTGCTGAAAAAGGTTTTCACGCCGGCACTCTACTGTTGGTGACCCCAACGCCAACCGCATCGGCCGAGCGCGAGCGGTTGCAGCCGGCGACGCTGTCCCCGGTGGCGGACCATCGCACACTCGGCCGGGGACGGCGTCCCTGACTACAACCTCGGCGTTTGCCTAACGAATCGTGGCATGCACCCGCCGATCGGCGCGGGGAACGACTTCGAGCCGGGCGTGATCGGATAACTGCGGACCAGTTTGCCGTCCTGTTTCGATCACTGCCTGCTGCAAATCGTCGAGCGGCAGGTCGAATTTCTC
>JALYOR010000090.1 GCA_030856765.1 Verrucomicrobiota bacterium
CTTTTGGTTATCGGCTCCGTGTTCTTGGTTATTTGGGGGCGGAAGCGGGAAGAGGGGCGGAAGGCGGAAGGATGAAGAATGAAGGCAGATGGCGGAAGCCGGAACTGGGGACGGAGGACAGAACGGCGGAAGGGAACTGAGGACAGCGGACAGAGGGCAGAGGACAGAGGCGGTGATCCGAGAAATCTGCGAAATCCGCGGTGAAAATCGTCATTGGATTCGGGGTCGTTTAAAGTTTTTTCAACTTTTTTCATCTATAACTGCCATAAAGGTTAAATTCGTTAGGTTGCTTTCCGAGGAGAGCGTTTTCGTGACTATCGAACCGCAGGCTCGCGCGGACCTGTGTTCGTTAAGAGTTGGCACGCCCAACGCTCCTTTGGGGTCCGTGCCAAAAGCCGGTATGTGCCGGCCGGCGCGCACAGAGTTAGTAAAAAACTAAGGAATATAAACATATGTCCGATATACTTAATCAAATCGCACGCGTTGCACTCGGGTTCGCCCGGACCAACGCGGGCAAGCTGATTGAGTTTGTTCGCAATATCATCACCCTGATGACTGGTAACGTGAACTATACTACCCCGTCCCCGACTCTGGCGACGGTGGCAACGGCAGTGGATCAATTCGAGTCACTGGTGCAGGAAGCGTCCAACGGCGATCGTATCGCGATCGCCGCAAGAAACGCGGCGCGGGCGAGTCTTCTCTCCCTCGTGCGGCAGCTGGCCTCCTACGTCCAGGGTCAGTGCAAGGGGGATCTGGCGATCCTCGTGACTTCCGGGTTCAAGGCGATCAAGCAAAAGTCGACCTCGGTCATCCCAGTGGTGCCGGCGAATCCCAGGCTCACCCCGGGCCCGAACACGGGCGCGCTGATGTTCCGTTTCGGTCGCGGCCGCAATGTGAGCAACTTCAGTATCCAGGTGGCGGATGACTCCGATGGTCCCTGGACCGATTGGGGGCTCTCGGGTAAGACGCGAGTGCTCTTGGACGGCCTGACGCCGCTCCGCACCAAATGGGCCCGGGTTCGCGCGAACGGCGCCGCCGGGTCGAGTGACTGGACGGAACCTACCTGCCGGATCGTGATCTAAGTCTCGCTCCGGTAGAGTAACAAACCCTTAACCCCGCGGAGGAGAGCGATCTTCTCCGCGGTTTTCTTTTTTTGGGAAGGGAGCACTAATCAGTGACAAGGGAGCAAAAGGAGTATTTTGAATATTCTCCTGCCCCTGACATTGCGCCGCCCCGGACGTGAAAGGACGGCGAGATCACGCCCATCATCTTGCGCGGCGTGCTGGGCCTCTCATGGCGTTTGCGAACAACTCTTAATATAGGCTACGACATCATAGATGTGACCTGAGCCGACCAAACGCGGGGCCCCAAAACCCGCGGTAGCCAAGAGCGCCGACAGGTTTTCCCGATGCCGGTAATCGAACCTTCTGCCGAAGAGCTCCAAAATGCGGGTGCTGGCATGGGGTCGGTAGGTATTGACGATCAGCACGCCATCGACCCCGGTCATATGACCCAACCGGAGAGCGAGGTGTTCGGCCTGCATGACCTCCTCCAGTTGGGGCAAACGGAGGCTTCGCTCGGTCGTCGCGCAGGTGAAGCCCGGAAGATAATCGAGAATTCCGACTGCCGTGACGACGTGATACCAGGCCTCGCCGTTCGTGGCCGACGCCGGTGGTTCGTCAAAAAGGTCTTCCGTTCCGACGGAGATGCCGCCCTCGGTTTCTGCGCTCGTGACGCTGCTTCGGGTGGAGGTCAGTTTCGCCAACAATCGTTGGGCTTTATCAACATTCGACCTGTCCCGATCCGTAATCCTGACCGTCATTCGAGCTGGGTCATGGCCGTCGTTAACCAGCCGGTCGTAGGCCAGGATCATACTTAGACCTGTCCCCGCGGCGACGGCTTTCATCCGAATAGACACTCCCTTTTCCAGGAGGGACCGGGCCGCTTCATAAGTCGCTTGTGTCTCCCGGGCGAATCGCAACTGCACATCCTTTCCCTGGACAGAGTGCATAAGCAACCGATCCCATACGTCGCTTATGCCCAGGATCTCGGGCGAAATCATCATGTAGGGACCGTTCATGGGATCACCGCCTTCGATCAAGGCTTCCGTGTCCTTTGTGGAAGAATTGAGTAACGCCTGGGCGTAGGGATGCCCAGTCCGTTCCAGGATCGGGTTACGGAAGGAGCCGGTCCCGCCGCTTTGGTCATCTGTTTTCTCGTGGGTCGTGGTCCATTTCAAGACGCGGTGGCTGAGCCGGGAAAGCAATCTCTGGAACAACCCGGCCGGTGCGCCAGATATGACGCCGAAGAGCGCACGGCTGAGGCTCGCGATGATCGCCTCGGACAATTCGACGTCTCGATCCGAGTAGAGGGCCGCAACCGCATCCATGGGCCTGATCGGGAACTTTCCCACGTCAGACCGGAGGTGAAGTTCCGCCCCGGACCTTGCCGCCGTTCGGTAGGACGGGCGAGGCGCTTTCAAACCCGAATTTAAACGTCCCCAGCCGGCCTTGTCAAAGGCACGGTTTCGGGCGCGACAGTGGGGATTTTCGGTGAGGGGCATGGGGTCAGCTCCGAATCTCGCTACTAATAATAAATTGACGGTCTCGCATTAGCTCTTCTTCTCGCTAGATGCCAACACCACCCAATCCAGAGCCGGGATTTATCAGCGCGAACA
>JALYOR010000249.1 GCA_030856765.1 Verrucomicrobiota bacterium
GTTGGCAGGTTTTGACGCCGCCGTTTGATTGGGACCTCGGCTCCACCGGCAAGGGCCCGAGCAGCGGCTGGGCTTTCTGGACTTCCTACAACTCCGAAATGGCGCACACCCAGTTGGAAGCGAACGCGTCACAGAAGGATCGCGATCTGGCCGCGGTGGTGAATTGGCGCGCGGCGGAGAAAGCCGTGGCTGACGGGCAGGCCACCATGATGGATGGCGTGCCGGTGATTGATCCGGCGAAGGTGCCGGGCGTTCTCTACTTTGTCGCCATCGCGAAATCTCCGCACGGGATGGACGTCGATCCGACAGGCAAATGGGTGGTGGCTGGCGGGAAGCTTCAGCCGACGACGACGGTGATCAACTTCGAGAAACTGCAGCAGGCCATCGCGAAGAAGAATTTCGACGGAGACTTCCGCGGGATTCCGATCATCAAACATGATGACGTGGTGGAAGGCGAAGTGCCGGTCGGCCTCGGCCCGCTCCACACCCAGTACGATGGCCAGGGCAACGCCTACACCTCGCTCTTTATCGATTCGCAGGTGGCGAAATGGAAGCTGCCACCGTGGAGCGACGACGAGAAGAAGGACCTCACAAAAGTCGTGCTCGACAAGATTCCGGTGCATTACAGCATCGGCCATCTCGTGGTCGCCGGCAGCGACACGAAACATCCCTACGGCAAATGGCTGGTGGCGATGAACAAGCTCTCGAAGGGCCGCCACCTTAACGTCGGGCCGTCGCAACCGGAGGACAGTCAGTTGATCGATGTCAGCGGCGCGAAGATGAAGATGATTTACGAAACCTTCACGGAACCGGAACCGCACTTCGCGCAGATTCTGAAGGCCGACAAGATCAAGCCGATCGAAGTTTATCCGAAGGAGGAAAACAAGGATCCGAACGCAATCTGGGAAGCCGCGCAGGCCGGGCAAACGCGCAACGGCAACGAAGTCATCGTCAAACTCATCGCCGTCCGCAGCCGCTTCGTGCCCGACCGCATCGACGCGAAGGTGGGCGATACGCTGACCGTGCACGTGACCAACATCGAGCAATCGACCGATATGATTCACGGGCTCGGTTTGGTGGAAAACAATCTCAACATTACGATCGATCCGGGCGAGACGCGCACCTTTCAGGTCAAGCTGACCAAGCCCGGCGTCTTCCCGTTTTATTGCACCAACTTCTGCTCCGCGCTCCATCAGGAGATGCAGGGTTATCTGGTCGTGAAGAACGAAGGCGCGACCGAGCCCACCACGGAGTCAGTCGACCCGGCGAGCATCCCGCCCGCACCTAAAACTAATGCGGTGGATGGCGAACCGGCGGTGCCCGCGAACTCGCTGCCTGCCGTGCCAAATACAACTCCGCCGTCTGCCACAGGTCCGGCCAAAACCACTCCGGCCGCCTTGCCGCAGCCCACCCCTTAGCCAGGGTGCAGCCCGTGCGCGCCCGCGGGGCGCGCGCGGGTTGTGAACATTCCTACCAATGACTACATTCCTAAAACGGGAATCCCGTTTCCTGCATAAGTCACTCAACCTCTGGTCGCGCCTTTGTCTGCTCGCGGCCGCGATCACCGTAGCGGTCTCGGTCCTATTCCCGCTCTGGAGACTGCACCTTGTCGCGCCGCAATACGCCGACGGCCTGACGATGCAGATTTACTCTTATAAGATCGAAGGCGGGGGGCTGAACGGGAACGACATCAAGGAGATCAACAATCTCAATCACTACATCGGGATGAAGCATATCAACCAGGCCGATTTCACCGAGATGCAGATCATGCCCTTCATGTTTGGCGTATTCATCCTTCTCGCCTTGCGCGCGGTCGTCTTTGGCGAGATGAAAAACGTGATCGATCTCTTCGTCCTTGCTTCCTACTTCGGCGCCTTCTCGATCTGCGCGTTCTACTACCGGCTTTACTGGTACGGGCATAATCTCGATCCGGACGCGCCGATGAATATTCAACCATTCACGCCGCTCATCTTTGGCACGCAGAAGATCGCAAACTTCACCCAGTCGAGTTATCCGGAGCTTGGGACCTATTTGCTCTGGGTCTTCATGGCGTGGCTCGTGCTGGCCGTTTGGTTCTCGCGCAAGGAGGAGGTGCTCGCGCTATGAGATGGCGCCTTTGCCCGGGTAGCGCACGCGTCTCGCCTGCTGGTTGCGGTGTCTCACCGCAACAGGCTTTTTCTTCGGATGGCGCGCCAGGAAAAGTTCGTAATGGCGAGGACGCCATTACCAGCACGCGAGACGCGTGCGCTACCCGGATTATCGCATGCGCGCTCTTTGGCCTCACGGCCTCGGCTTCGGCGCTCACACTCCAGGAGCAGATCAACGCCGCTGTGCCTAACGAAACAATCACGGTTGCGAAAGGTGTTCATCCCGGTTCCATCACGATCGACAAACCGCTCCAGCTGATCGCCGAGCCCGGCGCTGAGATTCGCGGCAATGGCGCCGGCAATGTCGTTACCATTACCGCTGCGAACGTGAGACTGCACGGATTCCGCATCCGCGGTTCCGGGCTGCGTTTATCCGATGACGACGCCGCCGTCTTCGTCGCGGGCGATCACGTCACGATCGAGTGCAATGTGATCGAAGATTCGCTCCACGGCATTTACCTCAAGAAAGTCCGTGACTGTCGCATCATCGGAAACCATATCCGCGGCAAAACCACTCTCCTTACGGCCACAAAATCCGTCGATCAGACCCTTACCGCCGGGATCGGCGAGCTCTGCGAGGCGCCCCTCAACGAGAACGAACGCGGCAACGGGATCCATCAGTGGAGCTGCGAACGAATCCTCGTCTCCGGCAACGAAATCAGTGACACCCGCGACGGGATCTATTTTTCCTTTACCAACCATTCCCGCACCGAGGACAACCAGGTCCACGACACCCGCTACGGCCTGCACTACATGTATTCCGACAACAACGTTTTCGAGAACAACCTCTTCGCGCAAAACGCCGCCGGCGCCGCGGTCATGTTCTCGCGCGACGTGGTGATTCGGGGTAACCGCTTCGTCGATAACCGCGGCTCGCGCGCCTACGGGATCCTTTTCCAATCCGACGAACGGGTGCGGGTGGAGAATAATCTCATCCGCAACAACGCGGTCGGCTTCTCCTTCCAGCAGGCGATCGGCTTTGTGGTGCGGGCAAATGAAATTAGCGGCAATTACATCGGGCTGCGTTTCTACGGGAACTCCGACGGGAACGCCTTTACCGAGAACCGCTTCGCGCAAAACCTGCACCCGATCGACGTAGATGGCGCGGGCGACAACAACCGATGGGCCGTCAACGGGGTCGGCAATTTCTGGAGCGGCCAGGAGCATTTCGACTTGAACGGCGACGGCATCAACGACCTCCCGCACCACGAGCTCGATCTCTTCGGACCGCTGCGGCGCGACTTTCCGGCTGTGGCGCTGCTCTCCGGTAGCCCGGTGGTGAAGCTCTTGCGGTTCGCGAATGAGCGCGCGGAAATCCCCGGCACGAACTCGATCACCGATCCGGCGCCGCTCACACCCAACTTCTGGACCATCCAGGCACAACGCGCGGCGCTTGACGCCAAAGGATCGCTTCCATGAGACGCGCTCCCCGGCTTCTACCCGCGCCCGCGCGGTAGCCATGATTGCCGCCACTGATTTAACCAAAACCTACGGCCGCAAAGAGGTTCTGCGCGGGCTTTCGCTCGAGGCACGGCCGGGGGAGATCACGATCATGGTGGGTGAGAACGGGGCGGGCAAGAGCACCACGATGAAAATCCTGGCCGGATTGACCGCGCCGGACGGCGGGAGCGCAGCCATCGCCGGCCACCCTATCGTGCAGGCAAAGCTTCGAGCGCAGAGCGCCCTGAGTTACCTCCCGCAGAACCCCGATTTTCATCCTCGGCTCACCTGCTTCCAGCTCCTCGC
>JALYOR010000261.1 GCA_030856765.1 Verrucomicrobiota bacterium
TCGCGATGTCGCGATCCTTCGGCGCGACATCGTTCACTCGTTTGTCGCCGATGAAAATGTCGCCCTTCGAGATTTCCTCGAGCCCGGCGATCATGCGCAGCGTGGTCGATTTTCCGCAGCCCGACGGACCGACGAGCACAACAAACTCGCGATCCTCGATCTCGAGGCTGACGTCTTTCACCGCGGTGACATCGGCCCCCTTGTCGCCGGGATAAATTTTAGAAATATTTTTAACCGAGACCTTGGCCATGCGACAGAGTGGCCAAATTAGGGAGCGCGAAGAGAAGGGTCAATGTAGTTCTCTCTGGCGAACGCGCCGGACGTTCTCGATCGCGTGCGCCCGCCACTCTCACTCTGTCATCCCGATCCGCCGAAGGACGGAGAGGGACCTCGCAGTTGCAATCGATGCTTGCTCGTCAATAGAACGCGTCGATGGCAACTGTGAGATCCCGCGCCGCGCTCCGCCCAGCTCGGGATGACAAGCTCCCCCGGCGCCCGATCAAGTTTCTCCGCCTGATGAAGCTCTTCCGACTGATTAGCCAAAAGGGAGCGCTACAACTTCCACCGCGACCGGATTATTCCCGTCATCCGGCATCCGGGCGGAGAGCGCGGTTCCCGTCTCGTTTGCGCCTCGCTTCACGTAACCGAGCGCGATTTCCTGGCCCAACCGCTCGCTCCGCGTCGCGCTTGTGATCCAGCCCACTTCTTTGCCGGGATCATCGCCCCCGACTACAGACGCGGTAAACAACCGCATCCCCTTCGTAAGAGTTGTGCCGTCGCGCGAGATAAGACCGCAAAGCCGCTTGTTCGTCTGGCCCGACATCTTCATCCGCGAAATCACTTCCTGGCCGATGTAGCAGCCTTTCGCATAATCGACCGCCTCATCCGCGAGGTTCGCTTCCACTGGGATGATCTGGTCAGTCAATTCCCGGCCCCAGCGCGGGACGCCTTGCTCGATCCGCCTGCGTTCGGCTTCCGACGCCTTGCCTAACGAATAACGGCTGGCCAGCAATTGTAAAACGCGATCGTGGTCCGCTCGCGGGACGACCAAATCCCAGCCGGCGGCGCCAAAGCGTCGGGCGCGGCGCCATCCTCCCGGTTCGGTCGGCGCGCTTGCGCCGATCACGTGGAAAAGAGAAAATTCTTCGGTCACATCCTCCACCGTGACGTCGTCGGCGATCAGGTAACGCTCCAGCCTGGGCGCGAGCGACTCGCGGAGCTCGGCATCGGCGTCGAGAAAGAGATCGTCCGGGCCCGCGCTGACAAAGAGGAAGGCGTCGGTTTTCCCTTTCGCGTTCAAGACACAGGCCGGCAGGGAAAGATTCGCATTCGCCTTGCGAATGTCGTTCGTCACCTGGCCATTAAGAAACCGCACCCGGTCGCTCCCCGTTAGGCGAAGTTTGAGGCGGTCGGAAAGATCGAAAAGCATCAGGACTCGCGCGGAGAGCTGAAACGTCGCTTGGAGAACCAGCCGCGGAAGCCGCCGGAAAGATTTTCGCCGTCGACGATTTCTTCTTCTTTTTCCTCTTCCTTGCCGCCGTCAGCGGAAGTCGCGGTCACCACGGGTTTCGCCTCCGGCAGCGGCTCGGCGGGTTTCGTCCCTTCCGTCCCTTTCGGCCCGTACGACGGTGTAGGGGGCTTTATCAGTTCGACCAGTTTTTCCGCCTCGGGTTCCGCCACTTTAGTCGGGGCCGGGAAATACTTTTGCGCGACGGAGGAATAATCGGCGTCGCCCCGACCCTGTTTCATTTCTGCGAGCAGCATGTCGCCCGAGACGTCCGTGACCGGCAGATCGAGCGCATAGTTCTCGGCCAGCTTCATCCCAATGCGCACATCCTTGAGCATGTGCTTGACCGAGAAATGGGTCTCGAAGTCGCCCGCGATCATGAGCGGCACCTTCATCTCGATGGTGGCCGAATTGCTCGCATTGCTCTTCATCGCGCGGCTGAAAAGTTCCGCCGGGATGCCCGCTTTGCGCACGATCGCGAGGGCTTCCGCGGCGATTTGGGCGGTCGCCGCAGTGACGATATTGGTCGCCACTTTCATGATCGAGGCGTCGCCGATTTTGTCCCCAATGAAGATGATGTCCTTGCTGCTCGATTCCAAAATCGGGCGCGCCTGTTTTAGAGCTGCGTCGTCCCCGCTGATGTAATAAACGAGCTGGCCTTTCTCCGCCGCCACTTTACTGCCGGTAAAGGGCGCCTCGAGAAAGCGCGCTCCGCGCCGCTGCGCCAGTTCCGCCGCCGCGCGCATGCTCTCCGGCGCCACGGTGCAGTGCGCGGTGATAATGTGCTGCGCGGTCAGGCCCGGAGAGAGTTGCCGCACCATCTCGAGCAGCGCCTCGTCGTCCGCGACAAAAATCTGGACGAGGTCGCAAAGCTCGGCCACTTCCGCGGGTGAGCCGACAAAATTTTGTTCCGGGCGCGGAGTGCGATTCCAGACGAAAACCTGCAGCCCTTTGTTGCGCATCGCACCAGCCACGCGCGACCCGATGATCCCGAGGCCGATGACGCCGACATTTTTCGATTTGGAACGTGCCATGTTGTTTCGTGCCGCTGGTGGGCGCGGCGAGGCAAGCTGGGATCGAATACCGCGCGTCGCAATCGGAAATGCGCGGC
>JALYOR010000264.1 GCA_030856765.1 Verrucomicrobiota bacterium
CCAACGCGTCCCCTTTTCCGAAGCGGCAGACAGAAAAAGATACGGTCGCGACCGCGATCCTGGCGGCCGCCGGGATTGCCATCCTGGCCTTTCTCGCCAGCATGCTCGGGCTGCTCCAAATTCACGGACCGCGCTAGGCATCCCGGTCCTCCAATCTGACCTGGAATTTTTCACTCAGCCATGCCCAAGCGCCTTCTTCTTTTCGATATCGACGGGACCCTGGTCGACACCGCCGGCGCCGGCATCCAGTCCCTCCGGGATGTGTTGCACGAGCAATTCGGCATCACCGACGATCTGGAAGGAATTGAAATCGCGGGCCAGACCGACAGCGGCATCGTGCACCAGATTTTGCGCAAGCAGAAGCTGGAGGTGAACGAGAAAACGACGGCCGCATTCCTCGATCGCTACGTGGAATTACTGCAAAATGAACTGCCGCTGCGACCGGGAAGAATCCTGCCGGGAATTCGCGAGTTATTGCCTCGGTTGCAAACCCGGCACGTCCTCGGCCTGCTGACCGGAAACGTGGAGCGCGGCGCGAAGCTGAAGCTGACGCACTACGGTCTTTGGGACTTTTTCGAGTTCGGCGCTTTCGCGGACGATCATCACGAGCGCAACGCGCTGGGCCCTTTTGCGCAACGGCGGGCGCGCGAAAAACACGCGATCGATTTCGCGCCGGCGGAGATCGATGTCATCGGCGACACGCCCCACGACATCGCCTGCGGCAAGGCGATCGGCGCGCGGACCATCGCGGTGGCCACGGGCAGCTTTTCCCGCGCGCAGTTGTTGGAACATGCACCGGATCGAATCGTGGATGACTTTTCCAAGACGGATGCCGTCATTTCCGAGTTGGGTTGGTAATCGCCCCCTCCCAATCGTCCTCCTCTTCGACCTCCTACTCCTCCATGTGTTTCCCTCCGCCCCTCGCTCGTCGAGGACGAGCAGGAGTAGGAATTGACGTCGGCGGCAAGAGTGACATGATGTGCCGAAAGCGCATGGCGACCACTGAACCGAGCATCCTGCCTCTCGAAGGCGAAATCGATCTGCACGTTTCCCCGCAAATCCGCACCTCGCTCACCGGCATGATCGCCAGTAAGCCGCCTCAGCTCGTGGTCGATCTTTCCAAGGTCACCTACATCGACAGCTCCGGCCTCGCCGTTTTGATTGAGGCCATGCAGAACGTGGGCGGCTACGGCGGTAAATTCGCGATCTGCGGTTTGCAGGACGGCGTGCGGCCGATTTTCGAAATCGCGCGCCTCGATCAGGTCTTTAAGATTTTCCCCGATTGCGCCTCGGCCTTGGGCACGTGACGCAAAACGTCGAGCGTGCGCTCGACGTTGACCGCGATATCGAAGTGACTGGCCCGCTCGAGAATGGCGGGCCGCGCCGCGGCGCGCCGTGCGGGTTCGGCCCAGAAGAGGAGCGCCTCACGAATCGGCGCGACGTCGAAGGGCGCATCGAGGATCGAACCGTGGACCTGGTGATCGATGATCTCGGAAAAGCCGTTGTCGCGGGTGGTAATGACGGGCAACCCGGCCGCGAGCGCTTCGAGGCAGGCGTTGGAGAACGGATCGTAGAGCGTGGGCAAGAGGAAGATATCGGCCGCGGCGTAGAGGGCGGCCAGATCGCGCACTGCTCCGAGGCGCTGCACGGCGCGGGCGCCGATTTTGCGGCTGCGGCCACGCCCGGCGACGAGGAGACGGAAATTCTTGCCTAACGGGCTGACGGCCTCGATCGCGTAGCGCAAGCCTTTGCGTTCCCAACCGGAGCCGACGAAAAGGACGGCGATTTCGTCGTCTCGCAGGCGCAGGATCTTGCGGTGCAGAGCGCGCACCGTCGGGTCGGGTCGAAAATCGAGCAGGGGGACGCCGTTGGGCACGACCTCGATTTGGGCGGTAGGATAACCGTAAAAGAGCTCCGCTTCCCGCTTCACCATCTGCGAGTTGGCGATCACCCGCCGCGCCCCACCGGAAAAGAGCGCCCGCTCCAGCTCGAGCGCGTCCTTATGTTTGGCATTGAAGCGCCGGAACCAGCGCCGAAAGAGCGACGAGGCGACATCGCGCCGTTGCATCCAAGCCTGGTGAATGCCGTCGCCGGCTCGGTAGACATCGCAGCGCCAGACTCGCTCCAAGCTCAAGAGCAGATCGCAATGGTCGTGCGGCGCCGCTTTCTCCAACTCATCGGCAAAACGCGGGGCCGTCTCTCCGCGCAGACGGGTGATCGGTCCCCAGGGCCATTCGCGCGCCGGCCACTGCGCGTCGGTGAAGAGCCGGGAGGCATGCCCGGCTTCGCCCAAGCCGCGGGCGAGCCGTTTCAAATAGGCCTCGGCACCGCCGGTCTCGGAATGGCCGCGCCGCACCAAGCCGATGGTTAATCGGGGAGAACTGGTCACAGGCGACACCCTGGAGTTCTACCTTTACTTGGACGCATTCCCAATAATAATGATAACGCCATGGTGGGTGAAACTCTTAAACCCCCGCCGCGCGCAGTCTCGACGACCTCGGTACCGCTAACGTTGCCGAAGAGTTTGCTCTACTCGATTTTTGCGCGCATCGGCGGCTCTGGGTTGGACACGGATGCGTTTGAAACTCTCCGCGCCTCCTGGCGTGGCGGTTTCCTCGGCAAGGCGGTTGCGTACGATAATCGGCAAAGCGAAATCCCGGCGGCAAAGATTCACTCGCTGCGCTGGCATCCGGTCCGGCTGCTCTCTTCGCTCGACAGTCCCTACTATTACGGGGCGAAAAAGAAGTATCTGGACTGGATCGCAGCCCGGCAATTGGGCACCGGACGCTACGATTTGTTTCATAGCTGGTCGGGCGACTGCCTGTTGTCGCTGCGGGAAGCACACAAGCGCGGCATCCCTTCCGTGCTCGAAATCCCGACCTGGCATCGTGATCGCGGCAAGGTGAAACGTGTCGTAGCCAATACCACCACCAAGACGCGCCTGCCCTGGCGCAAGCGTTGGAAAGAGGATCTCCTGCTCCAGCGCGATCGTTACCTGGAGGAATACGACCTGGCGGATTTGATTCTCGTCTTGTCAGAGAAAGCGGCGGAGACATTTCGCGTGCAGGGATTTTCGGAGGAGAAGCTCTTCTATTTACCGCGCGGGGTGGATGTGGACCGTTTCACGCCGGGCAAGCGCCCGGAGCATTTTCGCGCGGTCTTCTCCGGCGCTTTGATCGAGCGCAAAGGAGTGCACCACTTGCTCGAAGCCTGGGATCGGCTGGATTTGCCAGATGCGGAGCTGTGGTTGGTCGGCGCGGTGCACGCGGAGATAAAACCTTACCTGGAAAAATTTGCCCAGAAAAATGTCAAAGTGATGGGCTTCGCCGCCCGACCCGAGGAGTATTTGCGGCAGTCGACCATTCACGTCTTCCCATCGACCTGCGAAGGGAGCGCCAAGGTGACCTACGAAGCAGCGGCCTGCGGGCTGCCGCAGATCACGACGCGCGAGGCCGGCGACGTGGTTGAGGACGGCGTGCAGGGGACGATCATTACTCCGGGCGACGTCGACGCGCTGGCGGAGGCGATCCAGCATCTCTACGATCATCCGGAAATCGTGGAACGGATGAGCCTCGCCGCGCGCCAGCGGGTGGTGGAAAATTTCACCTGGAATCACTTCCGCGTCCGCCTGCTCGACGCCTACGAGCTGGCTATGCAGATGGCGCGCTAGGGGCCGGTTGAACGTCCTTCTCCTCCAGCTGAAACGGATCGGCGACCTGATCCTGACCGTGCCCGCGATCGCCGCTTTGCGGAAGGATTTTCCCGCCGCGCGCATCTCGCTCGTCGTCGCACACGGCTCGCGTGAACTACTCCCCGCGATTCCCGGGCTCGACCACACTTTTATCGCGCGAGGTCGCGTGACGGATGTGCCACAATGGTTCGCGGTCGCGAAAGCAAAGTTCGATTATTGCCTCGATTTTTCGCGCACCGATCGCTCGGCGTTTCTTACCCTGCTCTCCGGAGCCCGGAAGCGAATCACCTACGATACGATCCGCCGCGAGCCCTTCCGGCAGTTGAGTTACAACGAGTTCGTTCCTTCCCGGGTTCGGTTCGTGCACACGGTCAATCATCATCTCTCGCTGCTCGCGCCGCTCGGGGTGCAGGATTTGTCGCAGGAGGTCCATCTTGTCTTGCCGGACGAGGCGAAAACGAGGGCCGCCCGGGTGATCGCGGAGAAAAAGCTGGGCGACAACTTCGTCGTCATCCATCCCGGCTCGGCCAGGGCCGAGAAGTTTTGGGTCGCGCGCCGCTGGGCGAAAGTGGCAGATGGAATCCGCCACGACGAGCGGACGCGCGTCGTCATCACCGGCGCCAAAGCGCGGATGGAGCAGGATCACATCGCGCGGATCAAAGCGAAGCTGCAACACCCGGTGGTCGATCTTTCCGGACAACTCGATCTCCTCACCCTGGCCGCTCTGATTCAGCGTGCGCGTCTGCTGG
>JALYOR010000331.1 GCA_030856765.1 Verrucomicrobiota bacterium
ACGCAATCCTGGTGGCTAGTTTGTCATCCCGAGCCGCCGGCAGGACGGCGAGGGACCTCTCGGCTGCAATCGACGTTTTCTCGAGGTATGCGCGCGTAATGTGCCGTTGAGAGATCCCTCGCCGCGCTGCGCCGGCACGGGATGACAAGCTGCAGGCGGAAGCGCAATTGTAGGGCGGGCACTTCGTCTGCCCTGATTAGATCTCGGCAACCGGAGCGGTCGCCCTACAATGATCTCAAACTTCATCGGCATGGGTGATCTCCGCGAAGACGTCTTCGAGAGTGGCTTTGCGTTGCGACAATTCTCGCACCTGCCAGCGGCGCTCGCTCGCGAGCCGGAAAACTTCCGGGCGAATCTCCGCGTTGGCCTCGGCCCGGAGAGAGAAGACCTGCCAATCGCCGTCCGTCTTTAGGCTGACGTCTTTCACACCGGCGATCTTTTTCAGTTCCTCGACGCCGTTGTCGGTCCCGGTTTGCGCCTCCAGGGTCACGCCGGTCGCCGTCCGCGTTTGGTGTAGCAAGTTCTCCGGCGTGTCGCAGGCTTCGATCTTTCCCTGATTGATGATGATGACCCGGCTGCAGGTCATCTCGACCTCCGGGAGAATGTGGGTGGAAAGCAGAATCGTGTGCTGGCGCCCGAGGTTGCGGATCAATTCGCGCACCTGGCGGATCTGATTCGGATCGAGTCCGCTGGTCGGCTCGTCGAGAATCAAAAGGTCGGGCTCGTGGACGAGCGCGTCGGCTAATCCCACGCGCTGCCGATAGCCTTTGGAGAGCGCGCCGATCAATTTCTTTTCCACGTCCTTTAGGCCGCAGAGTTCTTTCACATCGCCGACTCGCTCGTTGATCCGGCGATGAGCGACGCCTTTGAGCGCGGCGCGGTAATCGAGGTATTCGGTCACCCGCATGTCGTTGTAGAGCGGGACGTTTTCCGGCATGTAACCGAGATGGGCTCGCGCCTGGAGCGATTTCTCGAAAATGTCGAAGCCTGCGATCGAAGCGTGGCCGGAGGTCGGCGGCATGAAGCTGGAGAGAATTCGCATCGTAGTGCTTTTGCCAGCGCCGTTTGGTCCGAGAAAGCCCATGATCTCGCCCTTGCCGACCTCGAAGGTGAGATCGTCGATCGCCGTCTGGCCAGCGTAGCGTTTGGTGAGATTTTCGACCTTAATCATGGGGTTGGTGAATTTTTACTGACAACATCCAGCCCGAAGTGTTGGCAATTTTTCCGGAAAAATTTCAACGCGCCTCGAGATTTACCAGCTCGACGCGCCGGCCTCGACCGCCTCCGCCGACGATGCCAACCGCGAAGTCTACGCTGGAACCGGTGGCGGCGCGCGCGAGCAAGCGCTCCGCGTCTGTGACCGAGTTCACATCATATTTTCCGATCCGATAAATGACCAACCCGCGCTCGATCCCGGCCCGGTCGGCGGGACTATCCGGCTCCACCGCGCTGACGAGAACGCCTTTGCCGGCCGCATAACCGAGCGCGTCGGCGAGGTCGTTAGTTAAATCCTGGAGCTGCAAACCAAAAAGCCGATCCGCGTTGGAGGAGCCGGTGAGCTGGTCGGGCGCGCCGGGCCGGGGAGTAGGCTGTTTCTCGGCGATTTTCTTGAACTGCTCGACATTTTCCCTAACGACGTCGGCCGGGATAGCGAAGCCGAGGCCCTGGGTTGGAACGCCTTGGGGCGTGAAGGCCATCTTGGCTGAGCTGATCCCGACCAACCGGCCGGAAAGATCGATCAGCGGCCCGCCGCTGTTGCCGGGATTGATCGCGGCGTCGGTCTGGAGCAAATCGCGATAATCGATGTTGTTGATCGTGATCTCACGTTTCACTCCGCTGAGGACGCCGCGGCTGATGGAGGTGCCGTAACCGAGTGCATTCCCGACCACGATCACGGTCTGACCGAGCAAATTGGGCGAAGTGTCATGCAGGTCGACGAAGGGCAATGGCTTGTCGCTGTCGACCTTGATCAGGGCCAGGTCCCGTTTGGGATCGCCGGTGATGTAGCGCGCTTTGAAGCTTTTGCCGTCGTTGGTGATGACCTCAATTTTAAGATCAGCGGCACGCTCGACCACATGTTCGTTGGTGATGATATAGCCGGCGGGATCAACGAGGAAACCGGAGCCCAGACTCTGCAGCGTCTGGCGAATCTCGCGCGGCCGGTTTCGATAAACGCCGAAGAACTGAGCGGCGAAATCATCCACCGGATCGCGCACCTGCCGCCGCACGATCCGCTCGGTATTGATGTTGACGACCGCGGGCAAAACTTTTGCCACTGCCAACACGCTGGGTTCGGAAGCAGCCTCGACCACGGGGGAGGGAGTCTGGCCGAAAGCCGGCAGCGCGCTCGAAAGAACGGCGATGACCAAACCGAGTCGCCAACGTGCGCCTTTCCCCGAACCGAAGGTCGGCCGGATTCCAAC
>JALYOR010000108.1 GCA_030856765.1 Verrucomicrobiota bacterium
CCCGCCGCACCCATATCCTGGATCCCGGCGACGGCGTCGGTCGCGAGCAATTCGAGACACGCTTCCAGGAGCAGCTTCTCTTTGAACGGATCGCCCACCTGCACTGCGGGCCGGTCTTGGCGCGACTCCTCCGTCAGTTCGCGCGAGGCAAACGCAGCCCCGGCCAGGCCATCGCGCCCGGTCTCCGCGCCCACATAAAAGACCGGGTTCCCCACCCCGCTGGCCGCTCCGCGCGCCAGTTGCTCGTGCCGCAGCACACCGAGGCAGAAGACGTTGACCAGCGGATTGCCCTCGAAGCTTTCGTCGAAATAAATCTCGCCGCCGATGGTCGGGACTCCGATGCAATTACCGTAGTGCGCAATACCCGCGATCACACCGGTGAAAAGCCGGCGGTTCGTCGCGACATTTTTCGAGTCGCCGTTAATCGGCCCGAAGCGAAGCGAATTGAGCAGGAACTCCGGCCGCGCGCCCATGGTAAAGATGTCGCGGATAATTCCCCCCACCCCGGTGGCCGCGCCTTGGAACGGCTCGATCGCGCTCGGGTGATTGTGGCTTTCGATCTTGAACGCGACCGCCCAGCCGTCGCCGATGTCGACCACGCCGGCATTCTCCTCGCCGGCTTTGACGAGAATGTTCGGTCCGGTGGTGGGGAATTTCTTCAACTCCTTTTTCGAGTTCTTGTAGGAACAATGCTCGCTCCACATGACGGAGAAAATCCCCAGCTCGGTGAAGTTCGGCCTCCGCCCGAGAATCTTCTCAATCCGCTCGTATTCCTCCGGGGTGAGACCGTGTTTCGCGATAATTTCCGGCGTGATTTTTGGTTCCGCAGCTGGCATCGAGACCGCACGGTAAAGGCGCCGAAGCGGAGTGCAATTCGCCGAAGGAATTTCATTCGCGGCGCGGCCCAAGCTGCTAAATTCGGCCGTGGATCTATCGACCCTCGCCAATGTCGCCACCGCCCTGACTGTGCTGACCGGCGTCGCCTTTGGCCTCATCGAAATGCGGCGGGCGCGCCGCGAACGGGAAGAGCGCGCCGCCTTTGCGGCCGTCCAGGCTTTGATGACGCCGGAGTGGATGAGTTCGTCGATGATCGTCGCGTCGATCCCCGATGGCACCACCGCCGAGGAGTTCGCGGCCGACCAGCGCGTCCTGGAAGCGACCCTCAAAATCGCCACCATCATGGAAGGGATCGGTTACTCCGTTTTCGCGCGCATCGTCCCGTTGACCGTAGCCGATGACCTGATCGGCGGCATGGCGCGGGTAGCGTGGCGGAAGTTTCGGCCCTTCGTGCTCGACGAACGCGAGCGCACCGGCACCCAGAAGAGCTGGGAGTGGTTCCAATGGCTGGCCGAGCAACTCGACCGCCATGGCGCCAGCCGCACCAACCTCCAAACCGGCGCGTTCATCGCTCATCGCGACTGGAAACCGTAGGTTTGCGTTTCCCGCTTCCATCGCAGAGCGTTCCTGATGTCCTTTGATTTGAAGGAAATCATTGCCGCCCGCCTGGGTGAGAACTACGACCTGCACGAGCGGCACCTTAACCGCACCCTCGTCGCGGCCCAGCGCGTGATCGGTTTCGACAAAGTCTATGCCCGAGCCGAAGGCGCTTATCTCTACGACATGGATAACGCCGCTTATCTCGACTTCCTCAGCGGCTACAGCGTCTTCAACATCGGGCGCAATCATCCGGCGGTACAGAAAGCGATCCGCGACGTACTCGATCTCGACCTGCCCAACATGGTGCAGATGGATTGCTCGCTCTTGAGCGGGCTCCTCGCCGAAGCCCTGACCAAGCGGACCCCAAAGCATCTCGACGCCGTCTTCTTTTGTAACTCCGGCACCGAAGCGATGGAAGGTGCGCTCAAGTTTGCCCGAGCCGCCACCCAGCGGCCGCGCGTCTTTTCGTTAGGCGGAGCCTTTCACGGCCTGAGCATGGGCTCGCTTTCGCTGATGGGTTGCGAGAGCTTCACTGAAGGCTTCGGCCCCCTTATGCAAGGCTTCGACGGCCGCATTGCGCTCGACGACCTCGACACCCTGGAACGCGAGTTATTCAAACGCGACGTTGCCGCCTTCGTCATCGAGCCGGTGCAAGGCAAGGGAGTCAATTACCCGCGCGCCGATTTTTTTGCCAAGGCACAGGAGCTATGTCGCACCTACGGCACGCTCCTCATCGCCGATGAGATCCAGACCGGCCTTGGACGCACCGGTAAGATGTTCGGCTTCGAGCATTGGAATCTCGAGCCCGACATCATCACCCTGGCCAAGACCTTGAGCGGTGGCTATGTCCCCTGCGGCGCCATCGTCGCGCGGCGCGAGATCTACCAAAAGACTTTCAGCCGGATGGATCGCTGCGTAGTGCATTCCACCACTTTCGGCCGAAACAATCTGGCCATGGCCTGCGGCCTCGCAGCCCTCGAAGTCCTCGACGATGAGAAGCTGCTCGAAAACTCGGCCCGGATGGGCCAGCTCCTGATGGAGCGGATCGATGCCTTGCGCGCCAAGCATTCCTTCATCAAGGAAGTCCGCGGCAAAGGACTCATGATCGCGATCGAGTTTCACGAGCCTAACGAGTTCAAGCTGAAGATGGCCTGGAAACTCCTGCACAAGGTGGACAAGGTTCTCTTTGCCCAAATGGTTGTGACCCAGATGCTGGCCCAGCACCGCATTCTCACCCAGGTAGCGGGGCACAACATGGACGTGATCAAGATTCTGCCGCCCCTCATCATCGGAGAGAAGGAAGTCGATCTCTTCGTCAATGCCCTCGACGCGACTTTGGCGGAATGCCGCAAATTCCCGGGGCCGATGTGGGAAATCGGGAACAACTTCGTCCGGCACGCCCTCCGCTCGAAGCGTTCCACGGAAAGTCCCGTCTCCGCCTAGTCTTCGTTGTAGCCGGGGGTCGCCGACCCCGGGCCCGGGCGTCCCATGAAACTGCCAAGCTTCACCACCCTCAGCGCTCTACTCCTGGCCTCTGAAGTCGCCCTGGCGCTCTTCAAACGCTCGAAATCACGCACCACCGGCAAAGACCGTTCCACCCTTCTCCTCCTCTGGCTGGTCATCTGTGGCAGCGTCTTCGCCGGCATCTTTCTGCGCGAAAATCTTTCACAGGGACAATTCCCCCACCCGAGAACATTTTACCTCATCGGCCTCGTCCTCTTCGTCCTCGGCTTAATCATCCGCTGGGTCTCCATCATCCATCTCGGCCGCTTCTTCACCGTCAACGTCGCCATCGCCCACGACCACGAATTGATCACCACCGGCCCCTATCGCTACGTCCGCCACCCGTCCTACACCGGCACGCTGTTGATGTTTTTCGGCTTCGGCGTGTGCATGCTCAACCTCTACTCACTGGCAGCCTTAATCCTCCCCATCGCGATCGCTTTTCTCTGGCGGATGCATGTCGAGGAAGCAGCCCTGCGTTACGCCTTCGGCGAACGCTACCGCGACTACGCCGCCCGCACCCGCCGGGTCATCCCGTTCGTTTACTAGCTCCCGAATAAGAACCTTAACTTGGTTGCCCCGACGCATTGCCGGGATTGTAGGACGCACCCTATCCCTCTTACTTT